>CAZLOP010000205.1:0-3285 GCA_964561205.1 uncultured Clostridium sp.
GTCATTATGAGTTAATATTAAATATTCCAAAGTGTTTATTCCTTCTTCTTTGAGCCTGTTAACAAGCTCATCTTTATCTGCATTAAGACCCGTATCTATTAAAATTGCCTTATGACCTATTTTTATAATACATGCATCAGCTTTGCCTGCATTTATTACTATTATTTCAAGCTGGTTGTTTTCTGACATTATATTAGAATTTTCAGAACATCCAAGTATAGATATTAATATATCTACAATGATAGTTATTATTATTAGTTTTTTCATAAAATCCCTTTCTGTATGTAAATATATTTATATATTATACAATAAAATTCTTAATACAAGCATAATTATAATAAGTAATAGGTAATAGATTCCTTTAAAATTATAGATTTTAAGAAATTATGCCTGCAATAATATAATAAAAAATCCTTCGGATTTTTATCCCAATCTCTTACTTCTTGCCTAATTAAAATTCTGCTTTACAGAATAAGAAAAAGCTGCCACAAATTAATGCAACAGCCCCTAAAAGCAGACCTTTTAATCAAATAGAAGATTATCTGTTTTTTAATGCTTTTTCTCTAACAAATCTATTATATTCTTCAATTGAATATAATTCAGGTTCACGTACTTCTTCAAGCATATGTGAAGCTTCTGCATCACTGTTACTGAATGCAAGTACTGTTTTGTACATTTCAACTGCTTTGTTATAATCACGATATTCATCCTTTGGAACATATGCTCCCATATGCCATCTTATCATTAAACATTCTTCTAATGTAAGCTTAACAAACTGCTGAAGTAAAATAACACTCTTTTCACCATGTCCTAATGGTATTTTTTCGTTTATTTCATAGGAAGCATATCCTATCCATTTTCCCGTCATCTCATCCTTTTTTAATCTCATTGTTTTTTCATACATATTACATTTACAAAGATCATGTAAATATCCAGTTAAATAAATTGTTTCATTGCTTAATCCTAAATTATATTGTTTATTCTTTTGAGCTAATAATTCAACTACATTATGTGAATGATATGCAAGACCTCCCTCAAAATTTGAATGAAACTTTGTAGATGCCGGCGCTGTAAAATAATCTGTTTTATTTACAAGATAATCTATAAGTTCATCAATTCCATCTCTTTTTACACTCTTTAATCTATCCAAAATAAGAGTTTTTAAATTTTCCATTTCTTGTTTTTCTTTTTCTTTTGTTAGCATTTTCAAGTCTCTTAAATCGCTCATGTATAATCTCCATTCCATTTGTAATTAATTATATCTTCTTTATCACTCTATATATTTTACCATGTTTAAAATGTAATACAAACTTTAGTTATATTTACATTTATTTATTTTTAGCTATTTTTTCATATATTAATCCAATAATTTTCTTATTTCTTTTTTTTCATTAAATTTATTAAATGGCCACATCTTCATTTCCTTTTTGCATCTTATCCATTTTAATTCTATATATAAGTAAATTAAATAATCAAGTTCTCTGTTTATTTTTTCAATATTATCTTCATAGTTCTGCATTATTTTATCATAATTTGATAACTTTTTTTTAATAATGTTTTTATTATTATATATATTATTAATTATTTTTAATAATTCATCTTTTTCAATATGAATATCATAGTTTTGTCTATACATCATTATTAATTCCTGAAAAAAACATCTATCATTTATAGTATATAACGCTTTTTTGAAATTTTCTAAAATATTATCATTTATTGATATTTCCTTATTTAAATAATAAATAAAAATATAATTATTTATATACTTTTTTATGCTCTCACAACATATAATTATTTTTTTATCTAACTTTCTTGATGGATTAAGAAATAATTTTATATTAGTAATATTCTTTTCCAAATCAGATCTAAAGGTCATTTTATCATTCTTATTCCTACACATTATTTTTAAATTCGTTATGCTGCTAAGTTGTTTTAAAAGACATATAGATTTTTTTATTTCTTGTACTGATTCTAATCTGCATCTTATTATATTGTTAATATACATGCTTTTTGTATTTTGGAATAAATTTAATATACTTGTAAATAATGTTATCATCATTCCACAAAAAGTTACCATATCTATTACTGTTACCTGAATACTTCCTATTTTCATTTGTATTATCACCTATTTTTTATATTATTTTTCTACACAGATAAAGTTATTATTCCTATATTAAAAGTAAAACTATACTTTTTTTGAAAATATGTTATTATTAATATAGAATTAAAGAATTAATTACTTAAACAGTAAAGAAATATAAATTCAAGAAATATATAACAAATACAGTCTTTTGATTCCAATACTTCTAAAATTAACAAAAGACTATATTTTATAAAAAGGAGTTTTTTTATGATTAGCGGAAATTTTGATAAAGAGCAATTTAATATGGTATATAATTTTATTCCATTTTTAGATGATTTATTTAATGAAACAGAAGCTGTTGCTATAACAGATACCCAGAAATATCTTTATGTAAAACAGTCCAAAATTTACACTCTTCCATTTAAAAAAGATGACCCATTAAATGATGCTGTAAAAATCGGAATAAAAAAAGGTGAAAAATTCACCCTTCCAGTGCCAAGGGGAATTTCAGAGTATGACTGTGATTGTCATGTATATCCATTAAAAGAAGAGGGAGAAATTGTGGGTTTATTTATGATATCAATTCCCTTGGAAAACAAACACAAATTATTAAATATTATTGATGGTTTATCTTCTTCTATGTCACAAATAAATGGTGGAATGAAAGATGTAGCAGCTGGAGTTGAAGAATTAACTTTAATGAATTCTAAGCTTTTAGAACATACTAATAAAACTACTGAAAAAGCAAAAAACACACATGAAATTATAAATATAATTCAAAATATATCATCACAAACTAACCTTCTTGGTTTAAACGCATCAATTGAAGCTGCAAGAGCAGGAGAATACGGACGTGGTTTTTCTGTAGTAGCTGAAGAAATCAGAAAATTATCTGATACCTCTAAAGATTCAATTGAAAAAATAGGTGGTATTATATCTGACATATCTGATAGTGTAACAAATATAAATACAGGTTTATCTACCATAAACACAGTATCACAAAAACAGTCAGCTGCCGCTGAAGAAATTACTTCTTCTTTAAACGAACTTGAACATATTGCTACATATTTAACAGAACTTTCAAAACACATATAATATAAATGAAGGGACTATCGTACTAATTAGTGTGCAGTTCCTTTTGTTTTTGATAAATCATAATTTGACAAATTAAACTAAGAACTAAGAGCTAAGAACTAAAAGTT
>CAZLOP010000206.1:0-3280 GCA_964561205.1 uncultured Clostridium sp.
GTTCGCATATGGCTATTTTATATCCTTTGCTAATCAGTCTTGGAATATATGCAGCAGCTGCATGATGAGGGATTCCACACATAGGAGCACGTTCTTCTAAGCCACAGGCTTTTCCTGTAAGTACCAGTTCCAGTTCTCTTGATACTGTTTTTGCATCTTCAAAGAACATTTCATAAAAGTCACCTAATCTGTAAAAAAGAATACAATCACTATATTTCTCTTTTGTCTTTATATATTCTGCCATCATTGGCGATAATGCCATATTAAATATCCTCCTTAAATCTAAAATACCCATAACAATTAGTATTATGGGCAGTTTTTAATCTATCTAAACTTAAATCAGTTTTATTTTAGCATAAGTAATTTTGGTATTCAAACTAACTGATTTAAAGTTTAGTTTACTATTTTTACGAATACTACTTTTAAATAATTTCCTTCAGGAAAATTATCATTAACAGCAAAATCCTTAGGCAGCATATGTTCTTCTAAAATTTCATATGACTTTTCCTTTTCCTCAAACGCATCATTTATAAACCTTTTAAACTTATGAATATTAAAAGAAGCACAGTTTGTTGAACATACTATGATTCCTTCTTCGTTTGTTACATCAATTGCAAGTTTAACAAGATTTTTGTAATCACTTGCGGCACTAAATCTGTTATTTTTAGATGTTGCAAAACTTGGAGGATCCAATATAACCACATCAAATTTTTTGTTTTCTTCTTTAGCTTTCTTAAAATAAACAAAAATATCTTCAACAATTATTTCATGTTCTTTAGGTTCAATATTATTTATTTTAAAGTTTTCAGAAGTTTTTTCCAGACTCCTTGAAGCAAGGTCAACACTTACTGTTCTGGCACCGCCTTTAGCTGCAGCCATGGAAAATGCACCAGTATAAGAAAACGTATTAAGAACTGTTTTTCCCCTGCTGTAATTATTTTTTATTGATTGCCGTACATTTTTTTGATCAAGAAATATACCTGCCATTGCGCCATCATTTAAGTATACTGCAAAATTAACATTGTTTTCTTTTACTATAAGAGGTTCAGGTGCCCTTCTGCCACAGTAGTAGCTGTCTTCATCAACAACCATACCATTTTCTTCAAACCTTTTCTTTTCATAAATGCCATCAAATGATACAAGTGACTTTATTGATTTTATTATGTATTCTTTATACTTATATATACCTTTGCTGTACCATGTAATAAGGTAATATTCATTGAAGTAGTCTATTGTAAGACCACCTATGCCGTCACCTTCCCCATTAAAAACACGAAAAGCATTGGTATCCTTTGAATGATATAATTTAAGCCTTTTTGAAAATGCATTTCTAAGTTTCTCATAAAAAAATTTATTATCAAAAGTGCTTTTTGGTGCAAAGCTTAGAATCCAGCCTTTGCCTTTATTCTGTTCTCCATAATAGCCTTTTCCTAAAAACTTTTTCTTTGAGTCTGTCAGATTTACAATGCATCCTTCCTCCTTAAGGAGTTCTGGATTTTCTAAAGCTTCTTCTAATATAAGCGGATACTTATCCTTATATTTATCTATATATTTATTTTTAACAATTAAACTGATTTCCTTCATTATCACACATCCTAAGTTTTTATTTATTGTGATATTATATCATATAAATACAGGTGACGCATATACTGCATCACCTGTATTGGTTTAATTATATTCATAATTTGTAATTTCTTTAATGGAATTATCATCATTCACAAACACAACTTTAGGTTTATAAGTTTTTGCTTCATCTTCATTCATAAATGCATATGCAATAATAATTACTTTGTCACCTGTTTGAACAAGCCTTGCAGCTGCACCATTCAGACATATTATTCCACTTGCTCTTTTACCAGGTATAACATATGTTTCAAATCTGGCTCCATTATTATTATTTACTATCTGAACTTTTTCATTTTCTATTATTCCAGCAGCTTCCATTAAATCTTTATCTATTGTTATGCTGCCCATGTAATTAAGTTCTGACTGAGTTACAGTAGCTTTGTGAATTTTACCTTTAAGCATATTTAGAATCATTCTCTTTTCCTCCTAAAGCTATATTTCAAATAATAAATTATCAATTAATCTTGTTTTACCAATATATACAGCAAGCATAATAAGAACTGAAGATTTTATTTCACTCACCTGTTCAAGTGTTTCTGCATCAACAATTTCTACATAATCAATCTTTGATAATTTTTCAGTTTCAATTCTATTTTTTATAATATTTTTTATACTCTCTGCATTTCTCAAGCCGTTTTCAAGTTCTGTTTTTCCAAGCATAAGACTTTTATATAATATTACTGCTGCATTTCTTTCTTCATCTGAAAGATAAGAGTTTCTAGAGCTCTTAGCCAATCCATCTTCTTCTCTTACAATCTCACATACTTTAATTGTAATATTAAAATTTAAATCACGAACCATTCTTTTTATTACTGCTACCTGTTGTGCATCTTTTTGACCAAAATAAGCATTATCAGGAAGTATTATATTGAAAAATTTAGCCACAACCAGACATACTCCATCAAAATGTCCAGGTCTTTTTGCACCACATAATTTATCAGTAAGTCCACCCACAGTTACTGTTGTAGACTTATTTGTATAATACATTTCACCTGCCTCAGGATTAAATACAATATCTGCTCCTGCCTGTGCTGCTGTTTCCAAATCTTTTTCTATATTTCTTGGATAAGTACTGTAATCTTCATTTGGTCCAAACTGCGTTGGATTTACAAATACACTTACAATAACTTTATCATTTTCACATGCTGCTTTCTCAATCAGACTAGCATGTCCCTGATGTAAAGCACCCATAGTTGGAACATATCCTACAGAATATCCTTCTTTTTTCCATTGATTTATTATATTTCTTACTTCATCTATTTTTTTTACTAACATTATAATACCTCATACATTTAATAAAGTTTTTTCAAAACATCACTGTCTATGTTATATGAATGCGCATCATCAGGAAAAACACCATTTTGTACTTCGTCTATATAATTCTTTACAGCATCCTTTATTGATGAACCTATTTTGCCATATTGTTTTACAAACTTAGGTACAAAATCATCAAACATACCAAGCATATCCTGATAAACAAGAATCTGACCATCACAATTATTTCCTGCACCAATACCAATAGTTGGTATATTAAGTGAATCTGTAATTATTTTTGCAATTTCAGATGGAATTCCTTCAAGAACTATAGCAAAAGCTCCAGCTTCTTCTATTTCCTTGGCTTCATTTATTAATTTTTTAGCATCTTCTTCGCTTT
>CAZLOP010000207.1:0-3246 GCA_964561205.1 uncultured Clostridium sp.
TTACAGAATGCAAAAGAAAATAATACTGCAAAAATAAAACAGGCAGAAAAGAATATAGAGTTAAAAAATGTAGATACAGCTGAATATGAAAATTATAAAAAAGAAGTATCATCCACAATAGGACAAGTTATTGAAAAGTTAAATGATTTTGATAATAATGTTAAAGAATTAGAAAATAATTTAAGCTGTATTATTGAGCAAAGTACTCAATCTAAAGATGATGGTGTAAAATTAGCAGAAGCATTAAGTAAAACAATATATTTTATGAGTGTTGAGACAGAGAATATGAACAGCATGGATGATTCAATGAAAAAAATATATGAATCTAATAAGACATTAGATAAATCTGTTGGTGTGGCTAATAGTTCTACAAAAGAAGCTATGGATATTATTCATTTGATTGGAGATATAGCAAACCAAACTAATTTATTAGCATTGAATGCTGCAATAGAGGCAGCAAGAGCAGGAGAAGCAGGAAAAGGCTTTTCTGTAGTTGCAAGTCAGATTAGAAAATTAGCTGATGATGTAAAGGAAGCAATTAATAGTGTTGATGGAACTATTAATGATATAACAAAAGTTATAGGCATTATTACTAAAAATGCTAATGATAGCAGTTCATATATAGAGTCAAGCATTTCAACAGTATCAACAGCAGAGGAAAATTTTAAGGCTATTGTTGATGAGATTAATGCAATTGATGGTTATGCTAATACTGTATGTGGTATAAGTTATACCTTTGATGAGTTATTTGAAAAAATGCATAGTATGATTTCAAGTCAGTTAGATATAGTAAAGGATATTAAAGACCAGGTAAATAAACTGAAGTAGTTAAAGTATTAGCTGCATAAATAAGAGATGCTTATTTATGCAGCATTTCTATTTGAGTAAAAATTGACTAAATAAAAATGCTGTGATAATATTACTAATATTTAAAGAAAGTTTATATAGAAAGGACAGTATAATGAAAAAAATTAGAAAAAATACTGAAATAAGCAGTATTAATAAGGGTATATTATGTATAATGTTATCTGCCTTTGGGTTTGCAATGATGTCTGCATTTGTCAAATTATCAGGGGATATTCCTTCATTTCAAAAAACATTTTTCAGAAATATAGTTTCAGTTGTTGTTGCAGGACTTATAGTATATAGGAAAAAAGGATTGTTTTTTGGAAAATTGGAAAATCAAAAGATTTTAATTATGAGATCCATATTTGGAACTGTGGGAATATTATTAAATTTTTATGCCATTGATCGATTGGTTTTATCAGATGCAAATATGCTTAATAAATTAAGTCCGTTTTTTTCAATAATTTTTGCTGCATTGTTTTTAAAAGAAAGAATGACTCCAAAGCAGGGAGTTGTGGTGATTACTGCCTGTATTACTGCATTTGTAGGTGCACTTTTCATATTAAAACCTGCTTTTAATTTAGATATAATTCCATCATTGTCTGGTTTTTTTAGTGGAATGAGTGCTGGAGCAGCATATACATGTGTAAGAGCACTAGGAAAAAGAGAAAAATCAGATACAATAGTGTTTTATTTTTCATTGTTTTCAAGTATTGTAACATTCCCAATTATGTTGTGGGTATATGAACCAATGAAATTTATTCAGTTATTTTATTTATTAATGGCAGGAGTTTTTGCTACACTTGGGCAATTTGGAATAACACTTGCATATAGTTTTGCACCACCTAAACAAATTTCAATATTTGATTATACAAATATAATTTTTTCAGCATTAATAAGTTTCTTTTTCTTTGGAACGCTACCAGATGTGTTCAGTGTTATTGGTTATATTCTTATTTTTGCTGCATCACTTAGAATTTTTTTATTTAATAAAAAGACTGCTTAATTTAAAAGTCTGCAATTAGAATAATTTGCAGACTTTTTTCTGTATATATCTGTATATAAATAGAATTTTGAAGTATAATTAAGATAAATGAATAGCAGGTTATGATTTTTGGTTTAGAGGAGAATTTATATGTTATTTAAGAAGGATATTGAAATTGAAAAAATAAATAAAAACTGTGTATCAACAAACTATAGGGAAGCTGTTCGTGCAATTGTAATAAAAAATAATAAAATACTCATGGTTCATTCTAAAAATAATGATTATAAATTTCCTGGTGGTGGTGTAAAAAAGAAGGAAGACAAAATCATAGCTTTAAAGAGAGAAGTTGAAGAAGAGACCGGATATATATGTTCAAATATAGATAAGTGCATAGGAATAGTTACTGAAAAGAGCATTGATAGATATTGTAGTAATAGAATGTTTAAAATGATATCATTATATTATTTAGTTCAGGTTTATGATGTATGTAAAAAACAAAAGCTTGATGCATATGAAAAAGAATTAGAATTTAAGCCTGTGTGGATAAGTGTTGAAGAAGCTATAGAAAAAAATAATAACATAATAAATACCAGGCCGGATACAATGGCAAACTGGATAGAGCGAGAAACCTATGTGTTAAAAGAAATTAATTTGGCAATTAAAAAAAGATTAATTAAATTACCTGGGAAATAATATTAATTAAAAGTGGTTTATTATATGATATATTCTTAAAAAAATAGTAGAAAAACTTCAGATGATTATTTTAAATAGAATTAATAATATTTTAGATATAAAAAAATGCCTATTGTAAATTTAGATAGGCATTTTTTAAGAGAGCTATTATCTCTTGCAGACGGTATCCTGTACGTGCATTAAAGCTTCACCAAATCTTTGATAGTGCACAACTTCACGTTCTCTCAAGAAAGTAAGAATTTCTTTTATTTCAGCATCATCTGTTAAGTTTATAAGATTTTCATAAGTAGCGCGTGCTTTTTGTTCTGCTACCATATCTTCATGAAGATCGGCTATTGGATCATCTTTGGCAGCAATGTAGGTAGCAGTCCAAGGATTTCCTGTTGCATCAGTGTAAAATAAAGCTTTGCCTCTGTCTGCATAGTTACCGCTAAGGCCTGCTTTTTCAAGTTCTGTCATTGATGCATTGTTCATTAATTGATATACCATTGTAGCTATCATTTCAACATGACCAAGTTCTTCAGTACCTATATCAGTTAATAATCCTTTAGCTCTGTTTGTAGGCATAGTATATCTTTGATTTAAATATCTTAATGATGCAGATAATTCTCCATCAGGTCCTCCATATTGAGTTATTAGATATTTTGCCATTCTTAAATCTTTTGATTTTAAATTAATAGGATATTGAAGAGTTTTCATATAACACCACATAAATTTTAAAC
>CAZLOP010000208.1:0-3215 GCA_964561205.1 uncultured Clostridium sp.
ATTATATAGCAGGAATTCCTTATGATATTATACATGGAACAGGAAATTATTTTCTAATGCTTTTTTTGGGGGAAAGAATATATAAAATAATTAGTTATTTAAATAATCGATATTTTTAAAATTAGCAATTTAATATTACAATAAACAAAATTATCCACAAATTTTAATTTTTTCACCAAAATTTATTTAAATCTGTGGATAATTTTGTTTTTATATTGTCTGTTTTTCCATTGTATTTGTTTTATGAAATTACAATTTGGGTTATACTATAAACTAGGAATAGAATATGAATTTGCATATTGAGCCAAGGGAGGAGGGGCAGACTTTGGACAACAGAGAAAAAATATTTTACATATTAAAAAAGTATTATGGATATGATACTTTAAGGCGTGGTCAGTCAGAAATAATAAATAATATATTAAATAAAAAAGATATATTCTGCCTTATGCCTACAGGTGCAGGAAAATCAATATGCTACCAGATACCTGCAGTTATTTTTCAGGGGATAACCTTAGTAATATCTCCTTTAATTTCACTTATGAAGGATCAGGTTGATAATTTAAATGTAGCAGGAATTAAAAGTGCATATATAAACAGCACACAGACCATGACAGAAATTAAAAACATACTTTTACAAGCCAGCATAGGTGAAATAAAAATAATATATATTGCACCTGAAAGGCTTGAATCTAAAATGTTCATAAACAGCATTAAAGATTTAAAAATCAGCCAGATAGCAATAGATGAAGCACACTGTGTTTCTCAGTGGGGGCATGATTTTAGAAAAAGCTATCTTCAGATTGAAAAATTTATAGCAATGCTTAAGGAAAGACCGGTAATTTCAGCATTTACTGCAACAGCAACAAATGAAGTAAAAATGGATGCAGTAAAACTTCTTGGGTTAAACCATCCCTTTATATATGCAGGAGATATAAACCGTGAAAATTTAAACTTAAGTGTATACAAAGAAGTTGATAAAGCTGAAGAATTAAAAGATATAATAAGAAGTCATGAAAATGAAGCAGGAATAGTATACTGCCTGGCACAAAAGGAAGTTGATAACCTTTATTATTATCTTAAAGATTTAGGCTATAGTGTAGGAAAATATCATGGCGGCTTGAAAGATGAAGAAAAACAGAAGTTTCAGGATGATTTTTTATATGAGCATTTTGATGTAATGATTGCAACAACAGCCTTTGGTATGGGAATAGATAAGTCAAACATAAGATTTATTGTTCATTTTACTCTTCCTCAAAACATAGAAAGTTACTATCAGGAAGTTGGAAGGGGAGGAAGAGATGGCGAAAACTGTGACTGCTATCTGTTTTACAGTGAAAGTGATATAAAAAGAGTTGAATATATAATAAATCAAAGTAATTATTTTTCAAGAATAGAAGTTGCATTAAAAAAGTTTCAGTCAATGATTGATTATTGCAATACTCATGAATGTTTTAGGAAATACATACTAGATTATTTTGGAAATATAAGAAAAACAACATACTGCAATAACTGCAGCAACTGCCTGAATAATGATGAGCTTAAAGATTTTACAAAAGAAACACAGATGATATTATCAACAGTATTTAGAACACGTGAAAAGTTTGGAATATCTGTTCTTGTAGATATTTTAAGAGGATTTAAAGGTCCCAAAATAATTCAGAATAATCTTCAGAGCATTACAACTTACGGAATAATGAAAGAATATAGTACTTCATTTATAAAGGATCTTATAAAGAGTTTATTAAATGATGGATATGTTGATTTAAAAGAAGGTACATATTCTATGCTTAAGCTTAATGCACGTTCTTATAAGGTTTTAAAAAGTGAAGAAAATGTGGTGTTTAAAATTCTTGATAAGGTACAAAGTGTTCTTAATCCACAATTATTTGAAGAACTTAAAAACTGGAGAAAAGGAAAAGCCTATAAAGAAAGAATACGTCCATATATTATCTTTTCAGATTCCAGTCTTATTGATATAGTTAATGTTATGCCAAAAGACTTGGATGAAATGCTTCAGATAAGAGGGGTTGGTGAAAAGAAGGTAGAATTATATGGAAAAGAGATTTTGAATATTATAAATAAATATAGATAATAAAAAACAGCTTTGCTGCTTTTTTATTATCTATTGCTTTTTATTAGTACTTATCTATAAAGATGGTTTAAAAAAGTATTTATTTCATCAGAATTTAGAAATACATCTCCAATATTTCCGTGAGCACGATATAATTCTGTATTTCTATGAAAATCAGATCCAGCAGTATAAATCATATTATGAGATACAGCATAATTTATAAAAAAGTCAGTATCAGCTCTGCTGTTGCTAAAATATTTAGCTTCAATTCCATCAAAACCTAAAGAAGCAATATCTTTAAAATGCTGTCTTGGAAGAAGAACTGGATGGGCAAGTATTACTGTAGCACCAAAATATTTAAGGAGTGCAATTCCTTTTTCTACACTTATATGTTCACGCCTGTAGGAAATATTTAATTTATTACTTATGAATCGGTTAAAGGATTTGAGATTATGAGCTTTTATAAGTCTTAAAGCTTCACATAAATTATGTTGCAGATTTTCAGAAGGAAAGTATCCCAGCACATGAACTCTTATATCATAGAATCTTGTAGAAACTTCAACACCAGGAATAACTTTTATTCCTATGTTATTGCCTTCTTTAATGGCTTCCCATATGCCATTAATACAATTATGGTCAGTTAGCGAAATTATATCAACATTTTGTGTTTTTGCCTTTTGTACTATTTTACAGGGGGGAAGTGTACCATCAGATGCATTTGAATGAACATGAAAATCACCTTTTTTATATATAAAAAATCACTTCTTATTTAATTAATACAAAATATTATATGGATAATATAGTCAAAAATGTTCATATAAAAATACATTAATAAGGCAATTAGAATATATAAAACGATTCTTATTTTAAGCTCAAATTGTAGAAGAGATGTATATTAAAAGGAAATAGTATAGCAAAATACAGGGTTTTTATAGCATTTTTAAGTTAAATTAAAATAATTGCTGATAATTAAGCGAGAATTGCATCGAAACAAAACAATAAATAACATATCTGTGTTACCATAAGTGTAACGGTGTTTGCAATAATTTGAAAAAAAGAAAAGAATATTATAAAAGAAAATTAATGGCTGACACCAAATAAGAATTAGAAAAGGAGAAAAACTAATGAAGAAATTATCAATGCT
>CAZLOP010000209.1:0-3154 GCA_964561205.1 uncultured Clostridium sp.
TTTTAGTGTTCTCGTCTTAGTTCTTGGATTCTTTTCGCGTAAGATTCTCATTGATTGTTTAGGTGCGGAAGTCTTAGGATTGAATACAACAGCAACGAATTTACTTGGATTTCTTAATTTGGCAGAACTGGGTATAAGTGCAGCTATTTCATACACATTATATACTCCTCTATTTCAAAAGGATTATGAAACTATAAACGAGATAGTTGCTGTCCAAGGTTGGCTTTATAGGCGTATTGCTTATATAGTATTAGCAGGTGGTGCTGTTTTAATGTGCTTCTTTCCATGGATATTTGCTAAGATGGAATTGCCGTTATGGTATGCATACGGTTCATTTGGTGTTCTGTTGTTGGCTGCCATGTTGGGTTATATTATTAATTATCAGCAGATCGTGCTAAGTGCTGACCAACAGGAATATAAGATAAATTATAATGTACAAGGCTTTCGAGCATTAAAACTATTGATGCAGATTGTTGGTATTGGTTATTTTCATCAAGGCTATATTTATTGGTTAGTAATTGAATTGTTGATGTCTGTTGTTACTTGCCTGTCTTTAAAGAAAACGATACATCGGAGTTTTCCTTGGCTTCATCCAGACTTATCAAAAGGAAAAATGTTATCTCGAAAACACTCTGTGATAATAAAAAAAACCAAACAACTGTTCTTTCATAAATTTGCTGCTTATGTGTTGGGACAAACTAGTCCATTGATTATTTATGCTTTTCTATCGTTGACTGTTGTTGCTATTTATGGGAATTATATGTTGTTAGTAGTGAGTGTATCAATGATTGTTACGTCTATATTTAATGGAATGAATGCTAGCATCGGAAATTTGATTGCAGAAGGAAATAAAGATAAAATTCTTTCTTTTTTTAGGGAGTATACAGTAAGTCGTTATTGGCTTGCTTCCGTAATATGTTTTTGTCTTTTTCATTTATCTCATTCTTTTATATCTTTTTGGGTGGGTAAGGATTATTTATTGGATTCTACTTCTTTCGTTTTATTGGTTATTTATGCTTTTATTGCAATGACCCGTACGAATGATTCTTTTATTGTTGCTTATGGGTTATTTCAGGATGTTTATGCACCTGTTGTGGAAGCTATTTTAAATTTGGGATTATCTGTAGTATTAGGGTATTACTATGGTTTGGCTGGGATTATTGGGGGAGTAATTATAAGTCTTTTATTCATTGCTTATGGCTGGAAACCTTATTTTTTATACTCTCGCGGTTTTAAACTCCCTTTTAAAGGATATGTATTATATATAAGTAAAATATTGTTTATGATAATTGGATCGTATAGTATTAGCCAATGTTTTTTTATGTATGTATGGCAAGGAGTATTGTGTGAAAATATTGTAGAATGGATAATACACTCATTGTGTGTATTATCCATTCATGGAATTATTAGTTTATGTGTGTTCTTTTTCCTTGATAAAGCTTTTAGATCCTTTATCTATCGTTTTTTTTATCTTCTTAATAGAAAATGAATAGAAGCACTTTTTTATATAATTGTAAACAATGCCTAAGGTGGGGGAAAAAGAATCTTAAACAGATTTTTTGTTCTAGGATGATTCGTAAAATATATGGTGTTGGAAATGAAGTACTTTGTGGTAATAATGTTAGCTATGGACAATTAAAGATTTTTATTTATGGAAATCATAATAAAATAGTTATTGGTGATAATTGTAATCTGAAATGTACAAATACAATTTTTATCCAAGGTGATTGTAATACAATAGTTATAGGGCAAAATGTAATATTTGATCAAAATGTGCAGTTAGTATTGTCGGAGGGTACTAAAGTTGAAATTGGAGATGATTGTATTTTCGCAGATGGGGTTAAAATCCGAACAAGTGATCAACATTCAATTTTTAATAAAGGAAAGAAAATTAATAGAGGCAGGGATGTGATTATAGGGAAACATGTGTGGTTAGGAGCTTCATCGGTTATTATGAAAGGAGTTAATATAGGTAATGGCTCTATTGTAGGTATGTGTTCTTTGGTTACTAAAAATATACCATCTAATTGTGTTGTAGCTGGTATTCCTTCTCAAATTGTTAAAGAGGATATTTATTGGGAAAAATAGTAGGAATAAAATGACAGTGCCTAAGATTTCTATAATAGTTCCAGTTTTTAATGTGGAACAATATTTACCTCGTTGTATTGACAGTATTTTGAATCAATCGTTTAGAAATTTTGAATTATTGTTAATAGATGATGGTAGCTCTGATAATTCAGGAAATATATGTGATAGATATGCAAAAAATGATTTTCGTATAAAAGTTTTTCACAAAAAGAACGGGGGGGTTAGTTCTGCACGTAATGTAGGTATTGATAATGCAATTGGGGATTGGATTTTTTTTTCGGATGCAGATGATGAACTATTTCCCAATGGGTTATCTATTCTTTATGCAAGTATCGGTCATAATGTAGATTTGGTAATGGCAGGATATGAACGCTATAGTAATGATGGAAAATTAGCTTATTCAATGCCTATTCGTTCTCATAGGATATTAAATAGGAAAGAAGGGGTAAGAAATATGTTTAGACCATTATATTATGAATATCAAGGATATTTGTGGACTAAACTTTTTAAACGTGAGATTATTCAATTAGGAGTTCGCTTTGATGAGCGAATTTATTTTAATGAAGATAGATTATTTTGTGTCAACTATTTATGTTTACAGAAAGGAAATGTTTTTTATACAACTACTCCTGTATATAAATATTATGAAAGGAGTTCAAGTGCTATCTCGACTTTAAAGAAAGAATTTAACTATAAATTTTTAACAGATTTCGATTCTTATATACAAATAATGCATCTTGTTTCTATATATGGCTTGTTGCAAGACGCCAAGATAATAAAGTTTAGCTTTATTTCTTCATATATGAGAATTCAGAATATGATGAAATACAATGGTATTCAGGATTTAAAATTAAAGTCTCGTATGAAAAATGTTTTATACCAGTATGTTTCTTCTATAGATTTGCTGTGGTACTATTTAGTGATGTATGGAAAACGACTTGCAAAAAAGTTAGGAATGAATAAAAAGAGTATTGTAAGAAAATTTTTTAGAAAATATTGGTTTAATGAATAATGCGTATAGTAATTGTTTGTGTAAAAAAAGAATAGAATTATGGTTGGAATAGTA
>CAZLOP010000210.1:0-1527 GCA_964561205.1 uncultured Clostridium sp.
TTCCTTAACACTTTTAAATATAGATTTTCCTATACCTTGTCTATGATACTCCTTATTAACAAAGAACAAGCTAATGTGACTTTCTCTCATTGCCATTACTCCTACAATTTTATTTTCAATAAATGCTGCATATATAAGAAGCTTGTCTATTTCAGCCTTATCATGAAGAAAATTTTTAAATTCTTGTATTCCTTCATCACAGTAATCGGGTGCTTCAAATTCCATAAAAACTTCCCAAACAAGATCTAAAGCTTCTTTTTTTTCACTGTCCTCTACTTTTCTTATTTCCATTATTATCACATCCTAAAATATACTTTTTAAATCAAAAATAAAGTAAATTTCACTTTTTACTAAATTAGTGCAATTTACTTTATTATAACAAATTATTTTAATCCTTCAACTTGATAGATTTTAACTTCTTCAACTTTTCCTTTTACTTTTATTCCACCAAGCGGAGTAACCTCAACCTGGTCTTTTACTAAATCATAAGTTGACTGACTTATAAGAATCTGCCCTGGTTTTGCATTACTTTCAAGTCTTGCTGAAGTATTAACTGTATCACCAATAGCTGTATAATCCATTCTAAAGCTGCATCCTATATTTCCAACTACCGCATCCCCTGTGTTAATTCCTATACCAAACTTAACAGAGCTTCCAAAACGTTCCTGTAATTTCTTTTCTAATTCCAAAGATCCCTCTTTCATCTGAAGAGCAGTTTTCACAGCTTTTAAAGCATGATTTTCTAAATTCAAAGGTGCATTAAAGATTGCCATTGTAGCATCACCTACAAATTTATCCAATGTTCCTTCATTATCCATTATTGAAGTTGCAGTTAAATTCAAGTACTCATTTAATATTTCAACAACCTGTTCTGGATTCATTTTTTCTGACATTGTTGTAAATCCTCTTATATCAACAAACAGTACAGTAACAAATCTTTTGCTTCCACCCAGCTTTAAACCTTCTTCACCTTGATCTAATATCTGATTTACAATCTGTGGTGCAACATATCTTCCAAATACACCAGTAACTCTTTTTCTTTCTAAAAGTTCTTTTACATATTGCATAACCAGAAGTCCAAAATAGATTAACACAGATGAAATTATTACATAAATAAATGACACTCTTATCTGCCCTTTATATAATAATCTTGCAAAAATGAAATAAGCAGCATTAAACAGAGCCAGTACTACTGCTCCTTTGGCTGGATGAGTTTTACTAAAAACAAAACCACTTAATATACCTACAATTAATAATATTATGTAATTTAACCATTGAAAATCTCTTATACTGTTTCCATTAATTATATTTTGAATAATGTTTGCCCATATAATAACTCCATAAGTCTGAGCAGTTTTATTTCCACTTGTAAAATATGCATCCTGCATTCCCTGTTCACATGGTCCAATTAAAACTATACAGTCTTTAAAATAATCTGAAGGAATATCCTGCTGAAATAAGTCTTTAAAAGACATATAACAAAAAGCATTACTATTCTTTTGACAGTCAAAATAACTGTAACGTTCG
>CAZLOP010000210.1:1537-3116 GCA_964561205.1 uncultured Clostridium sp.
CTATATTACTTTTATCTGCTCCAGTTTTTTCTGCAAATTCTTTATATGCTTCTATTGCAAAACTATTTAAGCTTTCATCATTTACATTAATCTCATTTATTGTACGTCTTATTACTCCATTTTCTGGAATTGTATTAATATGAGCATTAATACATACTTCTTTTAACTCTGGAAATGGTGATATAAGCTGTGGTTCCTGAGGATTATCCTCTGTTCCCACATCATATAAGCTTGATGGCATAATAACATTTCCTGCATTTCTTACAGAATTAATTAGGACATTATCATTTTCTTCATCAGAGTAATCAGAATAAAGTACATCAATGCCAATTACTGCTGCACCTTTTTCATTTAAAACATCAATTGCTGATGCCATTAAGCTTCTGTTCCAAGGCCATCTTCCAAATTCCTGCACACTATCTTCATCAATTCCTACAACTATAATCTTATCAGAAAGAGGTCTGTCTATTTTTACTAAAGATGTATTTGACATAAAGACGGCATCCTGTATACTTCTATCTGCTTTTTCAAAAATATTACAGAATGATAAAACCAAACTAAGTAATACTGCACTGACTATAAATAATAAACTTTTTTTATTTTTCAAATTTCTATCCCCCTATCAGAATAACAATTTAATTATCTTCTTTCTTTAATATCCATAATTGAATCCTGTGCCATTGTTGAAATCTGCTTATTTCCATTTTTTATTTGAGTAACTTTAAAGAATAATTTTAAAGCATCTTCATTTTTACCCTGTTTTCTTGAAAGTTCTGCTAAAATCATTGTTATTTTCTGCTCATCTTCATCTGAAAGATTTGATGTAGCATTTAAATAAAAATTATTATATGCCTCATAAGCTTTTAAATATGCATATTCATGCATTTCCTTATCTTCTACATCACTGTAAAGCCATGATAAATTAAGCCAGCTTTTTGCCATTTTTAAGTCTCTGTATCTTGGATTAACACTACACATCATAGCTAAATAATACTGCATAAATATAGTATTAATATTAAGTTCTTTTAAATTCATTTGTGATTTTAATACTGATACTTTATTTAATGATTTCTCAGCATCTTCAACATATATTTTTGATAAATTATTAAATTCATTATTGTATTCTGAATACAAACACTCAGGACATGTTACTATATTATACCATTCTGGTGAATATGGCTCACATATTTTCCTTAAATCCTTTTCTATTTTTAATACTTTTGCACTTCTGAATTTTGGCTGAAACGCTTTGAATTCGTGTCCACATATGGGGCATTTCATTTTTCTTTCTAAAAGAAGGTCATCATAATTATTTGCCATTTCATACGAATATTTCTTATGTCCTTCTGGTATTACATCTAATACCTTCATAAGTGACTCACCCTTAGTAGATTCTGATTCTAATAACTTCTGTTCCAAATCCCTTATTACTTCACTTGCATATCTTGCCATATCAACAACTTTTTGATGATTTTGATTTTATATAAACTGAAATATTTCTTTGCTGTAATCATATATATATTTATATAGCTCGTCCTTTTTATATTTGTTCAGAAGATCGAGTTTATTTTGTGGAAGC
>CAZLOP010000211.1:0-3107 GCA_964561205.1 uncultured Clostridium sp.
TCTGGACTTGCTCCACCATAAATAACCTGAATTGTAGCAACTGGTGATTCAATAATGGGATTTTCCTTTCGCTCCATATCTATATAAAGGTAAAAACCAAAGGCTAGAATAATCAATGATAATAATGCTACAATACTTTTATGCTTTACACTCCATTTAATCATCTAAGCTCTCTCCTTTTCTACTACTTTATCACCATCATGAAGAACAAACTGACCATCAGTAACAAGAATTTCTCCATTACTTAATCCTTCTGTTACTTCAATCTGATTTCCAGTAATGCCTCCTGTCTTAACTTTCTTCTGTTTTACTGTTTTGTTTTCTTCATTATAAACAAATACAGCCTCTCCACTTGATAAATGTATAACACTTGAAAGTGGAACAAATATCTTTTCATTGGAGTCAAGATTAATCTCTGCCTTACATATCATACCAGCTTTTAACTTACCATCACTATTGTCAACAAGTATCTTTACTGAAAAAGTTCTTGTTGCAGTATCTGCAAGCTGACCTATTTCTTCAACTGTTCCTGTAAATTCCTTATCAAGTCCATATACAGTTGCTGTTGCAGTCATACCTTTTTGTATTTTGTTAATATATTCATCTGGTACTCCCACTTCAATATATACCTTGTCTACTGTTCCTATTGCCACAACAGGATATCCTGCATCAATATTTTCACCAGTTTCAAATAATTTTTTTAAAATCACTCCATTTACAGGACTTGTAAGGGTTGTACTTTTTATATTTGAATTAGCTAAATCAAGAGCAGCCTGAGCCTGTCTTAAATTTGTTTCAGCTACATCCTTCGCTGTTATAGCTGTATTCAGTGTTTCAGTATCAACATTTAATTTGGTAGTTATTTCGTCCATTTGAGATTGAGAAATTCCACCTACATCATAAAGTGCCTTTAGTCTGTCATATGTGGCCTGTGTTAAATCTAATGCCGACTGAGCTTGAGAAATTTTTGCTGGAATTTCATTATCAATCTGTTTCTTTGCTGCATCATACTGTGACTGAGCAGCATCAACCTTAAGCTTATAATCCTTCTGATTTAAAGTTGATATTACCTGTCCACTTGTGACCCTGTCACCTTCTTCTACATTTACTGCAGTAATATTGCCTGGTATTTCAAAAGATAGCTTAATAGTATCTGTAGGAGTAACATTTCCACTTAAAGAAATAGTATTTGCTGTGCTACTTGTCCCTATTAATTGTGTAACTACTGTTCTTGCACTTTTTACAACCTCCTCCTGCTTTGAACCACATCCAGAAAGAGTTAAACATACTGTTAAAAATAAAATAGATAATTTCTTCATAATAAACTTATCCTCCCTTTGTCAAATCTACACCTGTATATTAAACTATATTTTGTATAAAAACTTTACATTTGTATATTTACAATTTATACTCATATTATAAAGTATACAAGACACAATTTCATTTATTTGTAGTTTATTCTACACTGGTTTATAATTTGTATATTATTAATATAAACTTTACATTATAATTATGATTATTCTTATTAAATTAAGTAAATACCCTGTCATCTTGAAAGGAAATGATTATTATGAAGGAAAATGATAAAAAAGAAGATTTAAGGATTCGCAGAACATATAAATTATTATTTGATTCTCTATTATCTCTTCTTGCTGAAAAAAATTTTGACGACATAAGTGTTACCGATATATGCCATAAAGCAATGATTCACAGGACTACATTTTATAAACATTTTGAAGATAAATATGAATTATTAAAATTCTGTATAAAAAAATTTCAGAGTATGTTTCAAGAAACATCTGCAGATAATAATTCAGAAAATGATTTAGCCCAATATTATTTAAATTCAGTACGTAATATATTGCTTTTTATAACAGCTGAAAGTAATAAGAGTCATTTTTCAGCATTATTAAAAAATAATTCTAACTCAATTGCCAGTATTTTTCACCAGTTAATTATTGAAGATTTAATTTTTAACATGGAAACTTCAGCAGAAAAAGGAGTTAAATTATCTGTTCCAATTCCAATTGTAGCTGAGTTTTATGCAGGTGCTACAATTTCAGTAATCCGCTGGTGGCTTGAAAATGATACTCCTATAAGTGTTGAGACTCTTATGTCTTATGCAGAAAATCTTGTAAAAAACTGTAAAAGCTTGATTGTTACATAATTATTATATTAAACTTATTTTTATTTTCAGCATAGAATATATAAAGTGATTTTTTGAGGAATCAGAATGAGATACATTTTAAATAAGAAAAAATGCACATTTCTTGGGAAGGGAAAAGAAGGGGAAGTTTATCTTACTCCAGAAGGCTATGCCTTAAAAATTTTTTATAAAACTTCAAAAGCAAAAAATGAAGTGGCTCTATTAGAAAAAGCTAAAGACAGCAGATTTTTTCCAAAAGTATTATTCATTACAAAAAATATAATTTTAAGAGAATATGTTGAAGGAATTAATTTAAAGGAATATATAAAATCACATGAACTATCATATAATCTTTCATGTGAAATAATAGACCTTATTGAAGAGTTTAAAACTTTACAATTTACTCGCATTAATATAAGAAATGCACATATTTTTGTAGATTCTAATGAAAAAATTCATGTAATAGACCCAAGAAAAGTTTTCACTAAACAAACACCCTATCCTAAAGACATTATTAAAATATTAGTTCAATCAAATAATTTTGATAATTTTTTAAAACATGTATTTCAGTATAGTCCTTCATTATCTTCTTATTGGATAAATGGATATTACTATTATGTGTCAAACAGCAGGAAAAAATTAAAAATTAATATGCATATATCATAATAAATAAAAGCACAGAAAATTTTAATTTTCTGTGCTTTTATTTATTATGACTGCTTTAATACAGATACAGTTATATTTAATTCTTCTTTGTATAATATTTTATTTTTTATAAAATTATTTGTAATACACTCTTTATAATTGTTATAATGTGTCCATAATAAGAACAGAGGTGAACTATAGTGATTTTTTCTAATTTACAAATTAATAAAAACACTCCTATATATCTGCAGATAAAAAATCATATTATTGAAAGCATTGAAAAAGGTGATTTAAAAAAGAACAGTAAATTACCTTC
>CAZLOP010000212.1:0-3101 GCA_964561205.1 uncultured Clostridium sp.
AATATACTTCTTTAAGCAGCTCTTTAGACAACAAAAAAAAAACACCTCCAATATCAATACAATTACGTATATGGATACTGAAAGTGTAAATTTTCTTAAAGTTTATCATTATTAAATGATTTTTCAGGTTTTATATATCCTCTAAACCTCTTATTCTTCCCAACCTTCTGGGACGAGAAATCACTCTTTATACAATATCATTTTAATATATAAATGGCTTAATTACTATACTTATATCTTGCGGTATATTATATAACATTAAATATTATTATTCTATAAGGGGCAAAAAAGGGGGCAAAAATTAACTTGCCCCCTACCACATTTCTAAAACGAAAACTGTTATTTTTGACTTTGCTTTTGTCTCTTTCGTTGTTTCTGATATTTTGTATTTATCATATTAACTATATGCGTAACAGCTCTATTAAGTAATTCTTTCTCAGTTTCACCATTTTCACCATTGATTAACACTGGCCACACTTTATCCAGCATATCCATAAATTCATCCTCAAAACCGAATACCATACGTCCTATAAATAAAGCTATTCTATCCACTCTTCTTCCAATAGTTCTAATATCAATATTAAGAGCTATTGCTATTTCTATTTGTTTTCTATTTTCGAAATATTTATATTGTATTAGTTTTTTATCATCAGCTGGGAGAAAATTAATTACTTTTAATATTCCTTCTATAGTTTTTTTCTGTGAACTTTCCATTTCATAGTCAAGTTTCTTTTTTAAAACCGATATATTTTCCAATAAAGTCTTAGTAATCTGTATTAATTTATCTTTCTTCATACCTACAACACTCCTTCTAAACATTTACTGATAAAATCTATTTTTTCCTCTACAGTTCTATAGTTCTGTCTTTTAAATACATAATATTTTTTATACTCATTCAGTACCCATTTATCTGATCTCATTTTTTTCAATGCTGCACTTTCTATTGCTTGAGCTGTAGAGTCTGAAATTTTTAACATATCAGCAATCTCACTAAATGTACATCTTTTACAATCCCAGCCGTAATGAAATTTCAAAATATTAGTTTCTTTTTTTGTTGTGTTTTCTCTCATTAATGTTTCTAAATCTTCTCTAAGTTTTTCTAAGTATAATTTATGTTCAACATTTTCAATGTCAGTATCATGAGAATCTATAATTTCGAGTAATTCTGTTGTCTCTTCTATTTTTAATGGGGTATTTAAGCTTGCCATAGATTTATAAAATTTAGTGTTATTTTTCTCTTTATCATGTTCGCCAGTAATGCAATCTACAATTTCACCTCGTATGATTGAAAAAGCATATGTCGTAAATTTTGCTTTAGATGCATCAAGTTTATAATTTTTAGCTGCTTTGAATATTCCAATATTACCAGCTTGAATTAAATCATCTAGATCATATATATTACCAGGTTCATAAAATTTGTTGGCTATCTTTCTAATTATGCCTCTATTCTGTTCTATAAGTGAATTGAAGGCTTGTTTATTTCCTTCTTGATATAATTTTACTAATTCTTCATTACTCATATATAAGCCCTCCATATACAACATAAAGAAGGCTTTACACCTTCTTTATTAATTATTCATAAATTGCACCCTCTGCTACTTCAAACAAACTTTCTTCAAGTACACTTCCTAAATGATTAACAACTCCATCTAAATCCATGTCATTGTTAATTGTATTATTATTCTTCATATCAACCTTAATTTCAGCTGTTGTAAATCTGTTTATTGCTTCGGTTTCTGCCATATCTCTCATATACTTTAAATCTTCTTCAGCTATATCTAAAGCATCTTTCATTGCACCAGTATTTTTAGCTGTATCTCCTGCACCTTGATTTGCTCCTTCTGCTGCATCAAGTAAAGATTGATAATTTGTATTATCTTTAAACATATCTAATATATTAGTATCTTTACCATTTGCATGATCTGCTTTTGCTGCATCAATAGCTGCCATTCTTTCTTTAAGTCCTGACTGAAAATCGCTAATCATATTGTTTAAATAATCTGTTCTTGCTTTTTTATTGGCATCTTTTTGTGCTTTATATGATGCTAAATCTGAATTTCTTGCATTTTGTTCTGCCTGGTTCTGAGCCATGGCTTCAGCACCAAATGTTACATGCTGAATTGCATCAATAGAAACTCCAGGTATACTATTAACAGTTTCTATCAATTTATTAATCATATCTATTGCACCATTAACAAAATTCTGAATAATCATCAATCCATTAGCTTTCATATTTCCAAGAGCATTTTGTATTCCAACTGCTGCTGTTTTACATCCTTCACACATATTATCCCATGCATTCATTACTACAACTGCTAATAAGACAACTGTTGTTTTTGTAAGTTCCCAACTTGTTATCAATATATTAGTAAACATTAGCCATGTTGCTTTTAGTCCGTTAGTATGAACTGACCATGCTACTAACCCCGCTATAACTGCAACTATAGCCATTACAATCCATGTTAGAGGACAAGCAAGCAATGCCGCATTTAAGCCATATTGTGCAGCTGTTTCTGCTATAGTATAACCAGTATGTAACATTTCTGCAGCCCCTGCAATTCCATGAGCTAATGCTTGAGCTCCAAGTATTCCATTTGTAATTAAAGCAACTGTATTAAATGCTAAATATGCACCTACAACTAATCCTATTACTGGCCCAATAGTTCCCCAATTTTCAGACATAAAAGTATACATATTAGCCATTGTTTCCATAACTGTTAGTGTTGCATTTGCTATTGTCGCCATACCATTGACGACATTGTACACCAGAGTATTAAAGTTCTCATTATTGGCTAAATCATTCAGCCTTTGTAATACTGGTTCAAATAACTTTTGAGCATTATTCTTGATATTTGTTGCTATATCGCCAAAGGTCATAGGTATACTTTCAAATGCTTTATTGGTTTCATCCGCTGAATAAAACATTGCTTTTTTAATAATATCAGCTGTAATCTTCCCCTCACTTGCTAAATCTTTTATATTGCTTGTATCTATATGCATCTCATTTTGCATATAATCTGCAATATGTTGAACTGGATTGTCAATGCTTTTTTGTACATTTTTTATTCGGTCATATTTGCAAGCCTATATTCAACTGGTGT
>CAZLOP010000213.1:0-3092 GCA_964561205.1 uncultured Clostridium sp.
TGCATTATTATTTAACAATACATATTTTATACTATTTTTCTTGTATAATCAAATAGATTTTAAATTATTTTCTTTTATATTTCAAATGCTTCTTTAATTGAAAGTTTAGCACTTCTTTTTGCAGCACCTTTGCTTGCAGAATATCCCACACCAATAATCAAGATTAAACATATGGCAATTGCAATAAAATAGGCAGTCGCACTCATACTTAAATTCATTTCTAAAATACCTGCTCCAAACATTTTTATTCCTATATATGTGATAAACATTCCAGAAACTGCTGCTATAACCCAGCTTATAACAGAAAGCACCACACTTTCTACAACAGTTATTTTCATAATCTGCTTTCTTTTTGCTCCAATTGCTTTCATAATGCCTATTTCTTTTGTTCTTTCTTCTGTTTGAACATTCATAGTTGCTGCTAATCCAAAACCTGATACAATTATCAACATAATAATTACAATTAAAATTGTCTGCAATGTTACAGTATAATGTTGATTTAATATACTTCTCATATTATCTTTTGTATCACTTTGAAGAATTTCAACTCCGTTTTCTTTAATTGATAGTTCTAAATTTGAGTATAACTTTCTATTATTTTCTGATGTTGGTTTTAATTTTAATTTATTACTTGTTCTTCTTTCTTCATTAATAGTATAATTATTTAATTCACTTTGATTTATATAAATTGTAGCAGCTTCAAAATCCTGTATTACACCTACAATTTCCATTTCTTTATTAGTATTTGAAAATGCAATTGTAATTTTATCTCCTAATTTATATTTATTTTCTTTCTTTAAGAATTCTTCACTTACAACTATTTTGCTATTATCAGAATCTTTAATCCATCTTCCTTCCAATATTATAGGATTAATCATTTTACTATTATCTTGTGGTGCTATAATTTTATAAGAATTACCTGCCTGACCATTCTTATTTATTATTCTTCCAGAGTATAATTCCCAATTTTCATAGCTATCAACTTGTTCTATACTTTTTAATGCATTTTGTATATTATTATCTGTATTTGCTGTAGCTACAAATTCATAATCATATCCTAATGTATTCATATAATTATTTACTGATTTTTTCACTGAAAACATCATAGTTACAACTGAAATAAATAATACACAGCTTATAGTCATTGTTAATATATTAAGTAAAAACCTATCTTTTCTTCTTAACATATTTCTAATAGATAACAATACAGGTCTTGAAACTTTATTATTTAAGAATTGTATATTAATATTGCTATTATTATTTCCTCCAATATTGTAATTATTTAATGCTTCTTTTATTGTAATAGATATACCTTTTCTTATTGGTAATACTACAATAAATATTGGTACAATAATACAGAAAATAATATATATATAATAATAATAAACTGGTACAGATGTATTTAATGGCTGCATATTTCCTAACTTCATAAGAAATACTGCTATATATTTAGAATTTATACTTACTATTACTGTAGATATAGTAACACAGGCTAAAATTATCATGAAAAATGCACTCATATATGCTGAATAAATTTGACTGGTTCTTGCTCCAATTGATTTTAATATACCAATCTGCTTTATCTTTGAACTTAATATAGATGATATAAGATTACTCATTATTATACTTCCAAATAAGAATGATATTACTGCAAAAACTCTTAAAATAATAAGACAAACTGAATATTCATCCATATGTATGCTGACTCCAGGATTATCTTCAATAGATAATTGTTTTACTTTGTACCCATTATTTTGAAGCATATCAATATATTCATTGCTTATTTTTTGAATATTTTCTTTATTATAAGGATCTCCTTTAACAAGATATTGGACACAATTAGCCTTAAGTCCCATACTTTCTAATGTATCATAAGAAACATATAAATATACACAATTATGAACAAATGCTGGATGAACACTTAAATCATTAGCAGTCCCACAAATAGTAAGTGTATTTATATTTCCATTACCATCTTTTATTTTTACTTCACTATTTATACCTGCATCAGCCACATTCATTGCTCCAGTTTCAATAAGAGCTTCTTTTAATCCTGGCTGTTGTTTCCCTTCCTTTCCTTGTACAATATTAATTTTTTCATTATCAAAATCTTTTATTCCAAATATAAATACATTTTTCCATATGTCCTTAGACGTTTCTATCATCATTGAATAATTTGCACGTTCCTCATATAATTCTATTTTCCCAAAATCATTTGTCAGCTTATAAAGATTTTCATCAATATTGTCAATTGTTATTACTGCTGATGGAGGATTAGTTGCATCATATACACTTTCAATTTCTCTTTCAATAACTACATATGAAAATAGCATAACACCAAATGTTGCCATACCAATTATTATAGCTATTAATGAAAGAACTGCTCTTCTTTCAGCTTTAACCATATCTAAGAAAGCCTTTTTTATTAATGTTTTCATAGTTCTCTCCTCCATACTATATAATATTCTGCTTTTTGCTATCTTCTATTAAAGTATCTTCTAAAATTTTTCCATCTTTAATAACTATATTTCTGGTTACACCTGCTTGAAGCTGTCTTTCATGAGTTACCATTATTATTGTTTTCCCCTGTTTATTTAACTTTTCAAACAATTGAAAAATTATTTCTGAATTTTTAGAATCTAAATTTCCTGTTGGCTCATCTGCAACAATTAAATCCACATCATTAGCAAGAGCTCTTGCAATTGCTACTCTTTGTTGTTCTCCTCCAGACATAAGATATGGCATCTTATCCTCACTGCCTTCAAGTCCAACTAAGCTTAACAATTGTTTTGCTCTGTTTATTCTCATATTTGAAGGTATTTTTCCAACCAAATCCATAGGTAATGTTATATTTTCTAAAATTGAAAGAGTAGGAATTAGTTGAAAAAATTGAAATATAATTCCCATATTTCTTCCTCTCCATTGTGCCATTTTATCTTCATTTAACTCAGTTATTACATCTCCATTTACTGTTATGCTTCCAGCTGTGGGCTTATCAACTCCTGTAATCATATTTAAAAATGTTGATTTACCACTGCCAGATTTTCCTGTAATCCATACATATTCACCTTTATTTATTTCTACTGAAATAT
>CAZLOP010000214.1:0-3091 GCA_964561205.1 uncultured Clostridium sp.
TTCCTCTTGCTTTTTCTTTTAATTTATCTAATACTTTATGATATGGCATTATAAGTTGTGCTCTATCACTAATGATTAATTTTTCAGGTGTTACTTTAACTCCTACACTTTCTAAATATTTTATTTCTTCAAATAATGCTTGTGGATCTAAAACTACACCATTTCCTATAACATTTAATTTATCATCATACAATATTCCTGATGGTATAAGATGCAGCTTATATTCCTGCTCCCCAACTACAACTGTATGTCCTGCATTGTTTCCACCTTGAAATCTAACAACTACATTAGCATCTTCTGCTAAGTAATCAGTCATCTTACCCTTTCCTTCGTCTCCCCATTGAGCTCCTAAAACAATAAATGCTGACATTTATTTTGCCTCCTTAATTTAAATATATTAAGTGTTATTTATCATGTCTATATATGGAGATTATAAAAAATACTTACCTCTCCTTTTAAATAGTAACAAAGTAGTTTTATGCGGTCAACTATATAATCGAATATTTTTTTGATTTTTTTATAAATTATTCGTATAATTATTTCATAGACTATAATATATAAGTAGGTATTTACATTTTTCTGGATTTATCATTTATTGATATATATACTAATAAGATTTCTATAAAAAATATATAACTAAGAGGTGTACTATGAATATTTATGAACAATCATTAAAATTCCATGAAGAAAAGCATGGTAAATACGAAATCAAACCAACTTGTGAAGTTAAAAACGCAGAAGATTTAAGCCTTGCATATACTCCTGGAGTTGCTGAACCATGTAGAGAGATACATAAAGATCCATCAAAAGCCTATACATATACTCGTAAATGGAATACTGTAGCCGTTGTATCTGATGGTACTGCTGTGCTTGGATTAGGTGATATTGGTCCTCTTGCTGCTCTTCCTGTTATGGAAGGCAAAAGCGTCTTATTTAAAGAATTTGGTAATGTTGATGCTTTTCCAATAGTATTAGATACTAAAAATGTTGATGAAATTGTTGAAACTGTAGCCAATATTGCACCAACTTTAGGTGGTATAAACCTAGAAGATATTTCTGCTCCTAGATGTTTTGAAGTTGAAAAAAAATTAAAAGAACGTCTTAATATTCCTGTATTCCATGATGATCAACATGGAACAGCTATAGTTGTATTATCTGGATTACTAAATGCATTAAAAATAGTAAATAAGAAACTTGAAAACATAAAAGTTGTTATTAATGGTGCTGGTTCTGCCGGAACTGCTATTTGTAAATTACTATTATCATCTGGTGTTAAAGATATAGTAATGTGTGATATAAACGGAGTAATAAGCAGAGATAAAGATTTAAGTGATAATAAGTATATGGCTGAATTAGCTCAAATTACAAACCCTAATAATGTAACAGGTATGTTAAAAGATGCTATTGTAGGTGCTGATGTATTTATTGGTGTTTCTGCTCCTAATATAGTATCTAAAGATATGGTTAAAACAATGAATAAAGATGGAATAATATTTGCCATGGCTAATCCTACTCCTGAAATTTTCCCTGAAGATGCAAAAGAAGCTGGTGTTGCTGTTATGGGAACCGGTCGTTCAGATTACCCTAACCAAATTAATAATGTATTAGCTTTCCCTGGAGTATTCAGAGGTGCTTTAGACGTTAGAGCAAAAGAAATAAATGAAGACATGAAAGTTGCAGCTGCTTATGCCATAGCCAATGCAATTCCTGATAATGAGTTAAATGCTGAAAATATAATTCCAAAGGCATTTGATTTAAAAGTACAAAAATTAGTTGCTGAAGCAGTTAAAGATGCTGCAATAAAAAGTGGTGCAGCTCAAATATAATCAAAAAATTATCCACATATTCAAAAAAAGATTTTATCCACTGTTGATAAAATCTTTTTTTAATAAAAAATTGTGGATAATTTTTTATTATTAATTATCCACAATTATAATAATTACATATTCTTTGATTTTTCAGCACATTTATCCATTGCCTGAATAACACTATTTCTAAAACCTAACTTTTCTAATTCCACTACTGCATCTATTGTTGTTCCTGCTGGTGAACAAACTGCATCTTTTAATTCTCCAGGATGCTTTCCTGTATCTAAAACCATTTTAGCAGAACCTAAAACACTTTGAGCTGCCATTTTATATGCTTTAACTCTTGGTATTCCAAGTTTAACTGCTCCATCTGCCATTGCTTCAATAAACATAAATACATATGCTGGTGAAGATCCTGCAACTGCAACAAAGCCATCAAAATATTTTTCCTCTAATTGTACACATTCACCAAAGCTTTCAAATATGTTTATACAATACTTAAGATCTTCTTCTGTAACATTTTTATTAGGACATACTGCAGACATTGCTTCACCTACTAATGCAGGTGTATTTGGCATAGTTCTTATTATTCTAAAGTCATTTCCAAGCCATTCTTCCATATTATTTAGACTAATACCAGCAGCAATAGTTATTACAAGTTTATCCTTAGTTAGAACATCTTTTATTTCATCTATTATGCTCTTATACATAAAAGGTTTAACTGCTAATATTAATACTTCTGCTTCTTTTACAACTTCTTTACTATCTAATGTTGTACATACTTTTAAATCCTGTGCTACTTTTTTAGATGAAGCTTCTGTTTTAGTTGAAACTATAATTTCATCAGCTTTTATGAAACCTGATTTAATTAAGCCTCCAGCCATTGCACTTCCCATATTTCCACAGCCTATAAATCCAATTTTTTTACTCATTTTGCAACCCCCATTTTTTTGTTATTTTTTATATATTTAATTAAGATTTAATTTTAAAACCATAACAATCATAGAATCAGTTAATATATTTTCCATAAACTATTATTATAATGAAGGGAGGAATATCTTATGAATAATATTTCTTTACTTTATAATAATTCAATCTTATCCTTAACTGATTTTATCGATTCTGTTTTACAAGAAAATAATAGTGTACCTTCTATCCATGAAATTGATGAAGAGAACCATTTTTATTATATTACAATAACAAATTTCCTGCCATCTATTCATACATTTGAATTATTTTATAAACATAATTTTTTAATTGTTCAAGTAAAAGAGCGAAAATCA
>CAZLOP010000215.1:0-3077 GCA_964561205.1 uncultured Clostridium sp.
GGTTATGTGGCAGCTCATTATTTTTAGTAAATACGTCATGTGTTCCATCGCTTACCCTCTATCTACATGACTTTTTATTAAATAAACAGTTTATAATTTCCTATACGTTAAAAAAAATAAAATGACATACACCATTTTATTTCTTATAAACATAATTTTTATTCTATTTAATACTATACAAACAATGCATAAATTATAGGCAGAAATATTGCAGGCAGAAGATTTGCAACTCGTATTTTCCCTATATCAAGCATATTGAGTCCAAGTCCTAGTATTAAAAGGCTTCCTACTGCAGACATATTATTTATGACCCCTTCACTAAGCACTCCTGAAAGAACTCCTGCAAGCAATGCTATTCCACCCTGATAAATAAGTATTACTAATGCTGAAAAAATAACACCAATTCCAAGTGATGATGTAAATATAATTGATGATACTCCATCTAAAATAGATTTTGCAAAAAGAGTTGTATGATCACCTTTTAAACCACTTTCAAGCGAACCAACAACTGCCATTGCTCCTACACAAAAAAGCAGACTTGATGTTATAAAACCTTCAGCAATAGATACTTTTTTCTTTCCCTCACCTTTTCCTTTATTAACTTTCTTTTCAATAAATTCACCCAGTTTATTAAGTTTTTCATCAATATCTATTAATTCACCTATAAATGCACCTACAGCCATACATATAATAATCTGAAGTGTGTCTTTGCCTTTTAAAGCACCAGCTAATCCCATATATATAACACATAAAGCTAGTCCCTTCATTATGGTTTCACTCATTTTTTCATTAAGTTTTCCATTTACTATAAGCCCAACAATGCATCCGCCAACAACTGCAATTGCATTAACTATTGTTCCTAACATATTTTATCCCCCTTGCTGCATTTTTATAATATATGCCCTATTATAACACATTTAATGCAGATGAGTATTTTTCATTTTCATTTAACTTTATTCATAAAATCGCATATACACATATTATGATTTCTTACATCCTTTTCAGTAAAACTACTATTAATTTTATCTTCTTTAACTAATCTCTTTTCTTTAATTTCAAATAACTTTAAAATTGCTTTGTCTATACACTCAATATTAATTCCCTCATCAACATTGTAATCTTCAATTCCTAAAATCTTAAGTACATTATTCTTAGATGAAAAACTGCTTTTCATATTATTATTTATCATATATTCTTTATCATAACAGGTATTATTAATTTCTATATTTCCTAATATAGTGCCTATACTTAAAGTCACTATATTTTCTTTTATTCTTCTGATTACTGTGTTAAGAGCTTGTTTATCATAATTAACATTTTCACAAAAAATAACAAGCAGCTCTCTAAGTTCTAAAAGGCTGTTGTATATTTTACACAATCTATTATCTTCCAAATCATGACCTTTATAATAATTTTTGTTCTGAAATTTTTCTTTCATCCTTTTCTCTAAAGCATATTTATTTCTTTTAAAACCTTCTTTTCTTATAAATGTATTGCTGCATTTTTTAACTTTTTCTATTCTTCTTACTCTTTCTTTTTCATTACTTATTTTATCTATATATGATAAAAAATAATTATCCATAAAAAACTCCCAATAAATATAAGTCTTACTTTATATTTATTGGGTTAATTTTAAATAAATTCTTATAAATTAAATATTATTCATTTTCCTTATTATCTTCTTCTTTTTTAGGAGCTGCCATTATTCCTAGTTCGTCTAACTGCTTATCTTCAACTACGTTTGGCGCTTCACTTAAGTAACAGAATGCACTTTGATTTTTAGGGAATGCAATAACATCTTTGATGTTTTCAGTTCCTGCAAGGAACATTACAATTCTGTCTAATCCGTAAGCAAGACCTCCATGTGGTGGTGCTCCATATTTTAACGCCTGTAATAAGAATCCGAAACTGTCCCATGCTCTTTCCTTAGTGAAACCTAATGCTTTAAGCATTCTTTCCTGAACTGCAGTATCATGAATTCTTATTGAACCTCCACCAAGTTCTTCACCATTTAATACTATATCATATGCCTTAGCTCTTACTCTTTCAGGATCAGATTCAACAAATTCTAAATCTTCATCCATTGGTGCTGTGAATGGGTGATGGCATGCCATATATCTTCCTTCTTCTTCGCTGTATTCAAAGAATGGGAATTCAGTAACCCATGTAAAGTTAAATTCATTTTTATCTTTAATAAGATCGAATTCTTTAGCCAAATGTAATCTAAGTGCTCCCAAGCTTTGGAATACTACTGAATTTTTATCTGCAACTATAAGTACAGCATCTCCTGTTTCAGCTCCCATAGTTTTCTTTATAGCTTCTGTAACATCATCAGTTAAGAATTTAGCAATTGAAGATTTAACACCATCTTCTTTAAATTGAATCCATGCAAGACCCTTAGCTTTATATGTTTTAACAAATTCGCCTAACTTATCAAGTGGCTTTCTGCCAAGAGAAGCTCCATCTTTTAAGCATAATGCACGTACTGATCCGCCATTTTCTATTGCAGATTTAAATACTACAAAGTCCATATCCTTTACGTCCTCTGTAATATTTGTTATTTCCATACCAAATCTTAAATCAGGTTTATCTGAACCGTATTTTTCCATTGCCTCTTTAAATGTAATTCTCTTAATTGGAAGCTGTACATCAACTCCAGCAACTTCTTTAAATACATGAGCAATTAATCCTTCGTTAAATTTCATAACATCTTCTTCTTCAACGAAACTTAATTCAATATCAACCTGAGTAAATTCTGGCTGTCTGTTAGCTCTTAAATCTTCATCTCTGAAACATTTAGCTATTTGATAATACTTATCGAAACCAGACATCATAAGAAGCTGTTTAAATAACTGAGGTGATTGTGGAAGCGCATAAAATTTTCCATTAAAGTTTCTTGAAGGTACTAAATAATCTCTTGCTCCTTCTGGTGTACTTTTTCCTAGTATTGGTGTCTCAACATCTAAGAAGCCATGACTGTCTAAATAAGAACGGAAAGCACTTGTAACCTTGCTTCTTGTTTCAAATATTTTGTACATATCTGGTCTTCTTAAATCAAGATATCTATATTTTAATCT
>CAZLOP010000216.1:0-3075 GCA_964561205.1 uncultured Clostridium sp.
TCAGCTGATAATACATTATTATTATAATCATTCTCTGTCATCATTCCAATCTCCCACTGAACTCTTGCATACATTAAATTATTATTTACATATTTAAATTGGTCATTCATAAGTTCAATTTGATTTTCTACATCTTTTAATGTGGAATAAGCTTCATCAAGATTATTTTTCATTACTTTTTTACTATCATCCAATGCTGCTTTATTTGAAGCAACATCATATTTTATATCCTCATATTTCAAATATGAATTAAGTTCTTGAATGTATTCAGTTAAAGCTTTAGTATATTTTGCTGTTGCAGCTGATATTGCCTGGTTAGTTGCAGCTGCATCAATCTGACCATTATCATCATATACAATCAAAGAACCTGCTGATGGTTTACTTGGTTCATCAGGTGAATCATCAATATTATCATGAAGATCATCTACATAATCTTCACTTAATTCTAATAACTGTTCTTTATAATGAAGATACTGATTTATTTTTTCTTCAAAATATTCATCACTGCTGCCATTAATAGTTACTGGAACGTAAGATAATGTAGAATCAAATCTATATTGGTTTAAGTCCACATCAGTAAGTACACCTAAATAATCTTTTTTATTCCTTAATAAATTTTCTTTTGCAGCCAAATCATTTTGAAGTTTTTTTACTGAAATATCTGCACCCAGTTTAGTATTTTCTGTTCCATATCCTGTACTTACATTAATACCTGCATACATAGATGTATTCTGCTCAACCTGAATTTGTCTTTTTATCTTTTTAATTTCTACTTCACGCAAAACAATATCTTCATACATATCTCTAATATCCCTTGCAATTTTATCCTGCATAAATTCTTTATCCTGCCTTGCAGCCTGAATATTTATCTTATAGCTGTCAACATAATAATCGCCAGTTCTTTCAAGAAAATACTCTGAATAATCTGAACTTGAAGAAATGACATCAATTTGATCATTAATATCTTCCTGAGTATCTATCTTCTGTTTATACATATTTATTTCAGTAGTTTTTAACTTTAACTTATTACTATTGTCTATTGCCTTCTGTATCAATTTATCGCATGAAATTACAGGCTTAGACTCATTGCTTTCATATGCTGCTGAAACAGTTGCAAGGACTTTCCTGTTGCTTTCTGCTGCATAAGCACTTATATAGCTGCAGCACATTATATTTAATGCAATTCCTAATGCTGCAGACTTTCTAATATTTTTTTTCATATCTCTAATCCTCCTTGTCATCATGGCTGTTTTCTTCTATCTCTTAATCTGACTTTTAATTTTTCTTCTCTTGACCTCTGACCTTCAATAATAATGTAACAGCATGGAATTACTAATAAAGTAAGAATTGATGAAATAAGCATACCAAATATTATTGCATTGGCCATAGGAGCCCATAAGTTTCCTCCTGATACTGCAAGAGGTATAAGAGAAATAACAGTTGTAACCATTCCAATCATTATTGGTCTTATTCTTGTTTTACATGCTTCAACTATTGCATCATTAATATTATCATACTCACTCATCATAAGCTTGATGTAATCAAGAAGAACAATACCATTATTAACAACAACACCCATAAGACTAATTGCACCAAGAAGTGCCATAAAGCCAATTGGATATCCTGTAATCTTTAATCCCCAGATGATACCTATAAATGATAATGGAATTGTACCCATTATTATTAACGGCTCTCTAAGATGTCCAAATTGAAGAACTAAAATTAAGTATATTATTACTACTGCAAGTATTGATGGCGCTACCATTGATGTAAATGTACTTGACTGCTCTTCTTTTTCTCCACCAATTTCTAATCTATATCCCTCAGGTATTTTATAATTCTCAAGCTTATTTTCAACAAGGTTTAATACATTATTAGTGTTATATCCATCCTGCACATACGTTCCTACACTTATTGTCCTTTGTCCATTTCTTCTCACTATCTTATTTAGTGAACTTTCTGTATTTATAGCTGCAATCTGAGATAATGGTACATTGGCTTTAGTTGCCTGACTTGTTACATAAACTTTATCAAGTATTTCTTTTTCACTCTTATCTTTGTCAGAAATTCTCAAAATAACTGGAAGTGAATCTGCTTCAATATCTTCCTGCTTTAATTTAGTTATTTCAAGTCCATTAACAACCATTCTGACAGTCTTGGCAATATCATAGTTTGTTACACCTGCCATATTTGCTTTTTCTTCATTAACATTAACCTTTAGTTTATAAGACTCATATCCATAATTATCTTCAATATTCTGAGTTCCTTCTACCCCTCTTATTTGTTCCTTAATATCTTCTGATATTTTTCTAAGTTCATCAATATTATCACCGCTTACACGTATTTCAATAGGATAATTAGCTGGAATTCCAATTTCAAGTTTCTGCATATTTATTACAACACCAGGAACATTTTCTTCGATTTTTTTCTGGACATACTTAATTTCACTTTGAGGACCATTTACCATAAACTGAGCTTTATTGGATGCCTGAGATGTTGGAGTAAAAGTAGTATAGTACTTCATATATCCATCACCAGCTTTAAAAGAATAATTTTTAATATTCTTATCCTCCTCAAGTATCTTCCCTACTTCTAAAGCCTTATTATAAGTTTCTTCTGTTGTACTTCCATCCTTAATTGTCATATTGATTAAATATTGATCTCTTTCAACAGGAGGAAATAATTGTACATCAAGTGTTGGTATTACAAATAAACTTGCTGCAAATATTGCAACAAATATTAATACTATAAGTCTTGGTGCTTTCAAACCTAAATTTAATGTTTTTCCATATAATTCAGAAAACTTATCTGAAACTGCATCAAGTTTTAATGCTTTAGTAATTTTTGCTTTAATAATATTTGACCTGCTGCTCTTATCCTGTACTTTTAAGAACTTGTGTCCCATAGCTGGAACAACTGTAAGTGATGTAAGATAAGATCCTGCAAGTGTTATACAAACAAGTATTGGAAGGGACTTAACAAACTTACCAGCTGACCCCTGCATCATAGCTAATGGAAGAAATGATGCAACTGTAGTAAGAGTTGAAGTTAATATGGAAATCTTAACTTCATCAA
>CAZLOP010000217.1:0-2106 GCA_964561205.1 uncultured Clostridium sp.
CATAATGAATAGCCCAAGCAACTACGAAATAAAACAAAGCGTCCCGAATACCGCGGGATGATAAGCCGCGCAATTTATCGGAAAAAGTCAGCAATGATTTATAAAATCCGCCCCGTTTGCCGGACCGTGAAAGGTCTGACAGACGGGACGGATGCGTTTTATGCCTTAAAATATTCGGTTAAAACGGCTTAATAGCCGAGAAGACGGATCTGAACAAGTAGCAAATCGACCGCGATCTCGTTTTACCTGTGAAGTGTGGTTTCTATACCGAAAGTAATTTACATATTATGTCTGGCATTGTTCCGTTTTTGACCACTCTTTGAAATTCTTAATTCACGCCATAATAAAAAAGCAAAAAACATCTCGTTTTTTCTCGATATTTTTCTGTCATAGCTCTTCTCTTTTATTAAATATACTTACACATATGTTTCTACAAAATACATATTGAAACAATGTCTTCTTTATCAAGCATTTGTATTAAAGAGTTCATATCAGATTTATCAATTGCTAAACATCCCCTCGTATTTTTGTATCCACAATGAAGAAAAATTGCTGAGCCCGCACCGGGAATAGTGTTTTTTGTATTATATTCTATTACTAACGCACAATCATATCTACCAGGAAATGAATCCAACTTTTCAGCACTATTCCAGTCACAGTTCTCTATATGATCTTTTTCAACCCATTGATTATAGTATTTAGATGAAAAATCATCGACCCAATAACTCTTACTGGTAATTTTTCTATATTCGTAAGAAGTATCAATATCATCCGTTCCAAAAGCAAAACCAATATCAAATATACCTTTCGGAGTGCATTTGTCGCCTTCTACTTTATTATATGTAACACCGTTATATCCAAACCATACTTTACAAGTGAGTATTTTGCGCCATTTTCCCTCGTTATTGTTATAAGCAGAAAACGAATTTCTATCTGAATCTGCAACGAATATCCACGATTGTGAGTCTTTAAAATCCACTTTTTCAGATTGGAATAGTCCATGTAAATAAGTAGAATAATCTTCACAGTCCAGTGGCTCAAAAACAACTGTTTCAGATTCTGTTGTTTCAATTTCAGATATTAAAAAATCTGAAGTTTCAGTTTCCAGAACAGTATTTGATGCTCCCTGAGTTGCCGAAGGCATTTCAACATCAGTTGAATCTTTTCGATTACAGGATGTTATTAAAAGAAGAAATAGTATAATTTCGATGATTAGCTTACTTTGTTTCACTCGATCACCACCACGGGGTTTAAAGAAATATCTAATGATTTAAGCAACTTTTCCATGTTTTTTCCGCTAATATCAATACATCCGGAAGTAGATGTTAAGGTGGTGTTTTTTCCACAAATAGTAATCAACGAACCCTCGTCGGCATTCGCAGAGCCTCCATTTATTCCGTCGCCATTTGATTCAAAATAAATACAATAATTAAAAATATTATTTTTAAAGTATGAATCATATAATTTTTCGTAACTATCCCAATCACCACCAACTTCCTCTTCGGATATTGTATTGTAATAGTATGAATTTGAATCATCGATCCAAATTGTATTTTCATCAACTTTGAAAAAACGAATAGAAGATGAACAATCTTTAAGACCAAAATAAAAACCGATATCAAAAACACCTAATGGCGTTTTACCATCACCCTCTTTTTTTAAAGTTGTTGTTCCTTTCCGCCCAAATTTAGCAGATGCAGTTAAAATGGGGTTCCAAGTATCACCGTTTTTATTATATAGTATTAACTTTGATGAAGCGGTATCAACAAAAACCGCTTGTTGACAATTTGATGGAAGCACCGATGAACTATTGGGGACTGAGTTATCAGCAATTCTTTTAAAAACTTCGGTTCCGACAGACAAATAATGGTCTTCTTCAACATTTGTATAAGTTAAATACAACTCATTAGATGAAAATTCTATATATCCTTTAATCTTATTATCAATATTAAAATTTGCTTTTCCATTTTCATTTATTGTTGCAACAATATCTTCTTCACCATATAATCTGTAATAAAAAAGATCGAATGTTATCTTATTATTTTCGATCGATTTAATTGTTACTTCATGTTCGCCTTCCTTATATCCGGACAAATCAACAATAGC
>CAZLOP010000217.1:2116-2573 GCA_964561205.1 uncultured Clostridium sp.
ATTAAATTATTATACCAAACACCTTCATATTCAGATGTAGGTGTTTTAATAATATTTGATTCAACCGATTCATCGGAGATATTTACCCATATCGCCGGTCTAACCCCATTCTTTTTAGAATCGGATTTGCAAGCTATTTCTTCATTTGTCAGTACATCATACGTTTCTTTTCCTAATGTACATGTCCACCATGTACATTCATCAATTGAAATGCCGTTAGCAGACTTGACGTGTTCTGTTAGTTTACCTATACTTTGACTTTCGTCTAAATATTTCTGAACTTCATTAAATGTAAGTAAAAAAACATTGTCCCGTGAAAATCCGCCAATATATCTGATATTATTTCGTTATTATAAGTTTCATTATCATTGGCTTGTATTTGAGAAACATTATCATTTGAAGTTACGTTTTTTTTAGAATTAGAACTAATTATAGTTTTAGAAATAATGCCAATTAG
>CAZLOP010000217.1:2583-3072 GCA_964561205.1 uncultured Clostridium sp.
TAGTATCATTGCTATCAGAACAATACTAATTATTAATATTTTTCTATTAGAAAAAACCAAAGAAACGCCTTTCTTTACATTTCCAGACAAATCGACGTTGCGACTTTTAGAAGCATTTTCGTTTTTAGCTGTTAATTTTGAATTCGAATCAATTATTTTAGTTATACCCCTGATTAAATCCTGAATAAACCCGATTTTCGCCATATTTTGTGCTTGCAGATATGAAAACTCTTTTGGCAAATCATTGGGATCCATATTGCAGTAGACTGGTATCAAAACTTTGTTTTCGCCTTTTTTTATCAATTCAAGATATCTGCTCCACTCATTGCGGACCCAAACTGCATTGAAAAATTCGGGGGATGAGCCGACCACCAGCATAATCTTAGCTGAATTCAAAGCTGAAAAGATATACGGTTCATAAGCAGTTCCAAGCTTATCTTCAAGTGTTATTCTTGAAAAGAATACTTTAAAGCCGTGATTTACAAGCTG
>CAZLOP010000218.1:0-3067 GCA_964561205.1 uncultured Clostridium sp.
AAGAGATTCGGAGAAAAATCTTTCAGATTTTTTATTATATTATTGCAGGCATAATAAGTTTCCTTTCAAAATCTACCACTTATACTACTCAAGTAATGTGTTAAAGCATTTTATTTTTCTGAAAGAAAAATTTCCTTCACTCTTAGTTCTTAGCTTTTAGTTCTTACTTAATCTCATTAAATACTGATTTAACAAATTGTAATAATCACTAAAAGCTAAAAATAAAGAAGCTGTCGCACTAATTACTTAGTGTGACAGCTTCTTTTTCATATTTTATTATTATATAACTTTGAGAAGATTTTCTTTGTGCTTGTTTCCCATTAACAGCATTAGGATTCTTCCCTAGGAATATTGACAGCCTTTTCTATCAATATTCCTAGGGAAGGAGCTGTGGCATTAATTTAAAGTTTAATGCAGCAGCTCCTTTAAGTATATTATATATTATGAGAAGCTAAGCTAAACCTGCTGTCCATTAACAGCATCAAGTTCCTGCTGATAATTCATATTATCAATCTTTTTAAGGAATGGGAAATATCCAACAAATCCTACTAATAAAACAACAGCCTGCATTACTGCATATTTCCATCCACCTAATATAAATCCTGATATTACTGGTGGAACTGTCCATGGTGGTAATTGTCCGCCCATTGGTGGTATTATTTGTGTTTTTATTGCCATATATAATAATACTGAATTAATAACTGGTACTAATATGAATGGAACACCTACTATTGGGTTCATAACTATTGGAGTACCAAATAAGATTGGTTCATTTATATTAAATAATCCTGATGGTGCTGCTAATTTACCTAGTTGTTTAAACTGAGCTGATTTAGCAAAGAACAGCATAAATAATACTACACCCATTGTCTGACCTGAACCTGATAAATTAATAAAGTTATCTAAAAACTGTTGTGTAACAATATGAGCGCCATGAGCTAAATCAAGAGTTCCAGCTGCTTGAAGTGCTGCATTATCCATTGTATTGGCAGTTAAAAGACTTCCAACCATTCCTCCTACAGTCACTCCTCCATGTATACCAAAGAACCATAAGAATGGAACAAAGAATGTAATTAATACAGCTCCTCCTAGTGAATCTGATGCTGCTTGTAATGGTGTCTGCACAAAGGCATAAATTGTTTCTGGAAGTGAAGTATCAAGACCAAATCTGAATATTGTATAAACAGCAGTTGCACCTATAAGAATTACTGTTGCTGGAATTAATGCTGAGAAAGAGTTTACAACTCCCTCTGGAACACCAGCCGGCATTTTTATTCTTATATCTTTCTTAATAAACCATGAATATACTGCTGCTACCACTAAAGAAGTTAAAATTGCTGTAAACATACCTTGTCCGCCTGTCCATGCCATTGGTATTACGCTTCCAACCTGATAAGCCTCAGCACTTCCTTCTGGTGTAAACATAACAAAATTATTATTAAGTATTAAATAAGTGCTAAAAGAAATACATGATGCTGACAAAGGTTCAACGCCTTCATTTCTTGCATATACATAAGCCATTCCTATAAGTCCAATAATTGCCATAACATTCATTGTAGATCCCTGACATTTATATAAAGGATCATTCCAGCTTGCTCCAAATGTATTTACCATAAAATCAGTAAATGACTGTAATGGAAATGCTGCAATTAATAAAAATATTGACCCGATAATATTTAATGGTAATGTATAAAGCATACCATCTTTTAATGCTATAATTGCTTTTAAGTTAACAAATTTCATTACTATAGGAACTACTTTTTCGTTCATAACCTGATTAACTGACATAATGTTATTCTCCTTTTCATATAGTTTTAATCCTTTTCATAAACTCTAAAACATAACCCTTTTCCTTAAAACCCGCCTTATTAATTATTTGTAAGTTTTAATGCTAATTCCAATACCTTGTCCCCATTCATCATTCCATAATCAACCATAGGTATAACTTCAACTGGAACTCCTGCCGAATCACATTTCTCTTTTACCTTAGGCAACATATATGCAATCTGCGGTCCAAGCAAAGCTACATCCATACTCTGCAGATGTTCATCCAATTTAGATTCAGAATAAGCATTTATGTCACATTCAGTCTCTCTCTTTTTTGCAGCTTCTCTCATTTTTGCTACAAGAACACTGGTAGACATTCCCGATGCACAAAATAATTTAATTCTCAACATTATTATTTTCCCTCCTTTTCTATAATATAATACTCTTAACCCTATAAATAACATATCTTAATTTTGCAAATGATATGTTATTTATATTTTATACACATTTATATTTAAAATATACACATTTTACTTCTTTGCTGAATGATTGCATATTTTTCTTAAAAATAGTTTATTTTTTAAGAAAAATAAAGCTGTCACAAATTAATATGACAGCCTCTTCTTTTAACTTTTATTTTTTTTCCATAATATATTTTTTTCATTTATCATTTTACTTTTGTCTGTTGTAATAATATATTCCTGAACAAATTTATAATCAATTCCAGTTAAATTTTTTGTCTCATAATATTTTTTTTCTATTATTTCTTTGTTATCTGTTTTATTTTCTATATCATCAGCTTCAAATACATAGGGTATGTTATATTGCTCAAGCTGATTTATCATTTTTTTATTTTCATTACTGCTTTTTAATCCCGAAACTATATTAACACATTCTGCATATCTGTCATCTTCAAATAAAAACTGCAAAAAATCCTTGCTTAATTCAGGTTTTTTAGTATTTTTACTTATTCCTATTTTATAATCTCCTGATATATTAATTTCATTTGTACCTGGAACAGGAAAAATACCAATGGCATCTTTATTCATGCCACTATCCTCCAATTGATTTATAAAATCCGAATTCCATATTATCATTGCAGCCTTTCCATTAACCAAATTATTTTTACATTCATTCCAATCAGAATTAATTAAATCTTCCTCACAATACCCATAATCATATATCTTTTTAAGGAAATTCAAAGATTTAAATACTTCACTTTCATCATCCAAAACATCACAATTATTAATTGAGCAAATTTCATATTTGCTCATTGGCTAAATATCTAGTTTTGATTTTA
>CAZLOP010000219.1:0-3066 GCA_964561205.1 uncultured Clostridium sp.
TAAGAATTTCCATTCCTTTATTCTCTGTAAGAAAATATTCAACATGAAGCGGATAACCTTCAGATTTAACTTTATCAATAATACCAAAATTCTTAATTCTCTAAGCTGCTCCAGAAGCATTTTTTGTGTAATTCCATTAATTTCTTTTTCAAGCTGTGATAAAGATTTTGAACCATCTTTTAATTGAAATATTATGAAGCTCAATTTATTTTGACATACTCCAGTTATCCATTGTTGAATATACAGAAATGCCATTATTTTCTGTTCCACTTATTTCATAAGGTGTCACTCCTGCCTTAAGAAGATTATTATATGATTCACTGTCTAACACTACACTTTCATATGCTCTTGGTATCACTCCAACTGAAGCAGAAACATATCTTAAGAAATCTCCTGTTGAAGAAGTAGTTAATCCATGATGAGGAACCTGCAGAACATCAACTTCATTTCCCTGTAATCTTTCATTTGTCCAAAATTCTTTTTCTGCATTCCATTCAATATCTCCAGTAAATAAGCCCTGATAATCACCATAATCAACATATACCATTGCACTATTATCATTTAATCCATAATATTTTGCAATATTTTCATCAGGTGATCCTACCCCGCCAAAATCCTTATCAGATTGTACAAACTTCATTATTTTATTTTCATCTATATATTCACCATTAATTGTATTGATAAATTCTAATCCAGCTTTGTTCATAGCATTTACAGCATCATTATAAATCATATAATCATATTTAAGCATATCAATATCAGATTGTTTTACAACACCTTCTACTTTCATATCTCTATGCCAGTCTTTCATTTTTCCTACATCTGGTAAATATACTTTTCCAACTTCAAAATTTTCAAGAACTGACTTTAGTCCTCCTATATGGTCTGAGTGAGCATGTGTTAAAACTATATAATCAATATATTTCTTACCATTTTTTTCTTTTAAATCTTGTCCATTTAAAAATTCTAACAATTTATCACTGCCTTTTATATCTCCAGTATCAATTAAAGCAGTTTCACCACTTGGAAGTTTTATAAATGAACAATCTGCATCTCCAGCATCAAAATACTTAACAAAAATATATTTTTCATCACCAATATTTTCTTTACTTACATATCTTCCTTTATCATCAAAAATATTCATCTCATTATCAATAATTATCTTTCCCTTGGCTACTGAACTATCGCCTTTTATATAATATTTATATTTTTTAGTTTCTACCCAGCTGTTTGATACCATTACTCCTTCATCATCAGAATAATATGTAGTTCCATTTACATCATAAAATCCTGTCTGAAGTTTACCATCATTTGCAAAATAATACCATTTCCCGTCAATATATTTTTTGCCTACAGACATAGAACCATCATCATTTAAATAATACTTATCTCTTTCCAGTTCCATCCAGCCTGTTTCCATCTCACTTCTATTGCCAAGGTAATACCATACATAATTAATGTACTGCCAGCCATTAAGCATGACTCCATTTTCATCAAAATAATACCATGTTCCGCTAAATTCTTTCCATCCAGTAAATGCTGAATAGTCATCATTTAAATAATATTCTTTATCATCTACTTTAAACCATCCAGTTTTCTTTAAAAGTCCATCTTCATTATAATAGAATAATTTTCCATCTTCATTTTCCCAATGTGGATAATTTTTATTTTCTTCATTTGATGTATCTTTGTTATCTTCTTTTGAATCATCTGCATTTTCTGCTGCAGCCTCTGTATTCTCAGATTGATTTTGTCCATTCTTAATATCTGTATTTGAAAGTGCTTTTGCATTTATAGTTAAAACTCCAGCATTAATTGCAGCTGTAAATGAAATTACCATAAGCAGCCCTTTTATTGTCTTATGCATTTTTCCCTCTCCCTTTAAAAATAAGTTTTTATGTCATAAAAATTCTAACATTAATTAATAAGGTTGTAAACATTACAAATAGCTATATTCAAGCTTTATGCAAAAAAAGCTACAGCATTATATATGCCATAGCTTCTTGAATATTAATCTGCCTTAACTGATACTTTTTTCTTTTTTCTCTTTATATATAAATATATAGTTCCAAATGTAATAACATTAAATAATGTTGATAAAAATGCTGTTACAACTGCAATTTTCCAAACACTTAAATTATTATTACTATTATTTGACGGTAAGTATGAAGAAATATTTTTAGCTGATACAGCTTCTTTGTTTTCACCATCAATTGTTCCTTCTTCTATTAAAATCATAGTATCTTCTAAAAATTTCACTCCAAAGCTTATATTCATTTTCATAGGTTTTATATAGATTCCTACATTAATATCATCACTGATCTTTTCTATTGGAAATCTTAATGATACCATTCCGCCTTCATTTAATACAATAGAATGCTTCACTGATTTTCCACCAGCTTTAATTTTAAAATTCCCCATAGAATCTGCACTGCTAAATGTTATTGTAGCATAGTATTTTCCATCAATTTCTTCTATAATACTTGTTTCATTTAAGTATTTTCTTGCCATTGAACGTCCAACAGCACTATCACTAATTACTTCATTATTTATTGTATATCTTTTGAAATATTCTTTTGCCTGATTTACCAAATCTTCTGCTTCTTGAACCTCTTCTACATCTGCTGAACCTGATATACCAGAACTCATTTCAAGAGTTGAAGCAAAAATTCCATCTGGTTGTGAACCATAGGTATTTAGAGTTCCTGCCATACCATTTGATGATATTGGTGTTTCACTTTCTTCAATACTTATAAGCTCAAGAGTTGATTCTAAAAACTTTATTCCAAACGAAATATCTCTTCCCATTGCTGTTACATATGTTGTTACTGTAACTTCTTTACTTAATGATGGTATTTTAAATCTTATTTCTTTTGTTTTAGCTGTACTATTTTCATTTATAGTTATGTAATCAACATTTTTTCCATCAATTGATAATCTTACATTACTCATAACATCAGTCTGATTTAATCCAAGGGTCACATAATGATCTGTATCATTTAATATTTCATAATATGAAACATTATTTACTGCAGCTCTTGCAGCCTGATATCCAATGGAACTTTC
>CAZLOP010000220.1:0-3023 GCA_964561205.1 uncultured Clostridium sp.
TATTTCACCAAGCTCTGTTGCGCATAAGTTCTTCTTTTCTCTTACAACATAATTTCTATTTAATAGAGTAGTAATTGTAGGAACATAAGTACTAGGTCTTCCTATTCCTTTTTCTTCTAAAAGCTTAACAAAAGATGCTTCGGTATATCTTGGATGAGGCTGAGTAAAATGCTGAGTTCCTTCAATACTATCAGCTTTTACAACTTCATTTTCTTCAAGGCTTGGGAGAACTACTGCCTTTTCATCTTCTTCATTGGAATATTCATATAGTTTCATAAAACCATCAAAAGCGATTGTTGAACCACTTGCCTTAAACTTATAATCACCATTAATTATATCAATTGAGTTTGTATTAAGAGAGCATGATGACATTTGACTTGCCATAAACCTGTTCCATATTAAGGAATATAATTTATATTGCTCTGGTGTAAGATTTTCTTTTGCTATTTCAGGCGTAATTTCTACATATGTAGGTCTTATGGCTTCATGGGCATCCTGAATATTTTTCTTACTCTTATATATTCTTGGTGATGATGGTACATATTCTTCACCATACTTGCTAATAATTAATTCCTTTGCATTTTGCTGAGCTTCTTCTGATATTCTCACAGAATCTGTTCTCATATATGTTATAAGACCAACTGTACCATGTCCTTTTATTTCAACACCTTCATATAAAACCTGAGCTATTGACATGGTTCTTTTAGTCATAAAATTCAATTTCTTATTTGCATCCTGTTGAAGTGTACTTGTTGTAAATGGCGGCAATGGATTTCTCATTTTTTTGCCATGCTTTATATTTTTAACAATAAATTCACCTTTTTTTAAATCTGATACTATTTTTTCAGCTGCATCTTTCGTTTCTATTTCAATCTTATTGTTTTTATAAGATGAAAATCTTATTTTAAATTTATTTTTTCCTTTTTTTAAAGTTGTGTCAATACTGTAATATTCTTTTGGTATAAATTCCTTTATTTCCTTTTCTCTATCACATATTAATTTTAATGCTGCTGACTGAACTCTTCCTGCACTTAAACCCCATTTTACATTTTTCCATAATATAGGACTTATTTCATATCCCACAAGTCTGTCTAAAACTCTTCTTGCCTGTTGTGCATCAACAAGATTAAAATCTATTTTCCTTGCATTTTTTATTGATGATTTTACTGCACCCTTTGTTATTTCATTAAATACTATTCTGCATTTTTCATCTTCTGAGATTTTTAATATATTGGCTAAATGCCATGAAATAGCTTCTCCCTCACGGTCTGGATCGGTTGCAAGATATACTTTATCAGCCTTTTTAGCAGCTTTTCTTAGTTTATCTACAAGTTCACCTTTCCCCCTTATTGTTATATATTTAGGCTCATAATCATTTTCTATATCAACACCAAGTTTACTTTTAGGAAGATCCCTTACATGTCCCATTGATGCTTCTACTGTATAAGTTTTTCCTAAGTACTTACCAATCGTTTTTGCTTTTGCCGGAGATTCGACAATTACCAGTTTTTGACCCATAGCTTAGCTCCATTTTTATTATGGAGCATTCACCCCCTATTTTTTATAAACTATTATTTTTTCCTAAAAAGCCCTTACATAATAATTTCCAGGAAGGCATATGACTTCACCCTTCATCTGCATTTCAAAAAGCAATGCATAAAGTCTGCCTTTATCATGTTCTGCATTACTAATTATCCTATCAATATGAGTTGGACTGTTACTTATTAATTCTAATAATCCTTTTTTTTCGTTAGACATGGTCATATTTTTAATAGCAACATGATTAAATCCTGCCCAGAATTTGAAATCTTCTATATCTGCGCAGCAAACACAATTATCTTCAACTAATAATTTATTAGAACCAGCAGCTCCTTTATAAAATATTGAGCCTGGTACCACTATTACCCGTTTTTCTTGAGCTAATGCATATCTTGCTGTTATTAGTGAACCACTTTTTTCACCCGCTTCAATGACTAATGTAGAATCACTTAAACCACTTATTATTCTGTTTCTTTTTGGAAAATTAATTTTTAATGGTGGTGTTCCTAATAAAAATTCTGAAATCACTACACCTTTTTTACTTATTTCAGAGAACAACTTTTTATTTTCTTTGGGATAGACTATATCAATTCCACACCCCAACACACATATGTTTTTCCCATCATATTCTAAAGCAGTTTTATGTGCAATTGAATCAATACCTCTTGCACCTCCACTTATAAGCGTAATATTATTAGTAATAAGCTCCTTTGTCAAGACTTTTGTTGCAATTAATCCATAATTTGAATATTTTCTTGATCCAACTACTGCCATACTTTTTCCATTTATCACCTCTATATTTCCTTTATAAAAAAGAAAAAACGGAGGACTTATAATGCCGCTTAACTTATCTTTAAATAAAGGATTATCGTATGTTATAAAAGATATTTTTTCTCTTTCCAAAATTTCTTTTGTTCTTATTATCTGAGGTAATAAATCATCTTTTTCAAAGCCTTCTAATTTTTTTGATATTTCTTTATTATTATTTAAAACTTCTTCAAAATTATCGTATACATTTTTGCAATTTTTATACTTATTAATTAATTTAATTTTTTCACCATTATTTATTTCAAGCAGTATCAGCCATAACTCATAATCCATAAATTCACCTCTGTTTATTATATTATTTCTCCATTTATACTTTTTCTGTAGTTTACAGCTTCATGAATATGTTCTTCAAGAATTTCCTTTTTGCTTTCAATATCAGCTATAGTTCTTGCAAGACTTATTATTTTTATATATCCTCTAAGTGAAATATCTGAATTATTATAGTAATATTCTAAAATACTTCTGCATTTTTTATTAATTTTAAAGACTTCTAAAGCTTTTTTACCTCGAACTTCAGAATTATATTTATACTTAGTTCCAATATACCTGTGCTTTTGGATTTCTCTTGCTTTCATGACACATTCTCTCATAAACGCAGAATTATATGATCTTTTTGAATTCCTTATCTCATCATATGATAGTCTTGGAACAAAATT
>CAZLOP010000221.1:0-3021 GCA_964561205.1 uncultured Clostridium sp.
AAAAAGGTTCAGAACTTGCTTTAGTAAGACTACAATTTTTTTACTAAAAAAGCCTTATGAAGTTCATTTACAGCACTGCATTCATCTGCTGAATTAATAAGACACCATATTGTGGTATGAGAATCTGCTGTTTGAAGAACTTTAATGTTATTTTCATTTAAACACTTTATTATTTTTGCCATAACTCCCGGAATTCCCCTCATTCCAGCTCCAATTACAGCAACTTTGCTGCAATTTTCTATAATACTATATTTAAAATTATTTTTATCTAAAATTGCTGTAAGTTTATTTTTATCATCCTTATTTATAGTGAATATATGTCTGTCCGGAAAAATATTTATAAGATCAAGACTTATATTATTTGCTGCAAGCAGTTCAAGTATATGACTATACTTACTATTTCCATCATTATCATTCTGGCATATGGAAACTTGAATCCTGTTACTTACACTAGTTATTCCAGACATAATTCTGTTATGCTTCTTATCACCAAAATTATTAATTAATGTTCCTTTAGTATCATTCATTGTATTTTTAATAAGAAGAGGAATATTTCCTTCCATTGCTATCTCTACTGCTCTCGGATGAATAACCTTTGCTCCCTGCTTGGCAAACTGAAATACTTCATTATAGCTTATTACATCAATTAAACCAGCCTCTTTAACAATTCTAGGGTCTGCTGTCATTATACCATCCACATCAGTATATATTTCTATCTGTTCTGCATTAAGTGCAACTCCAAGCAGAGCAGCACTTGTATCACTTCCTCCCCGTCCTAAAGTTGTAAGAAAACCTTCGCTATTTACTCCCTGAAAGCCAGTTATTACAGGAACTCTTCCACTTTTAATAATATCAATTATTTTTTCAGGTTCCACCTTCATACATGTAGCATTTCCAAAATTACTATTTGTTTTTATTCCTGCTAATCCTCCATTTAAAGGGATTGCCTCTATACCACTTTTAAATAAATCATTACACATTACCACAGAACTTATTATTTCTCCACATCCTATAAGAGAATCTGATGCCAGTTTATTATTTATTTTAAAATTGTCATCAAGCAAACTCAAAAGAGTGTCTGTTGCATAGGGTGCACCTTTTCGCCCCATAGCAGATACAACAACTACAGGGCTATATCCATTACTTAATGCATCTTTAACCTTATTAATTACTCCTTTTCTATTTTTGTTACTTGCAACTGAAGTTCCTCCAAATTTTTGAACTACAATTTTCATGCCTTCTCCTCCTGTCATCAAAGCTTAACACTTTTTACTTTTTCATCATCTGCATCAATTATTATTGTTTTTGCCCCTATTTTTTTTACACATTCCCATGGTATTTCTAAAAAATCTTTACTGCTGAAAAAATTGAATTTTCCTCGATTTACATTAATTATTAAATACTTAAACCTGCCATCATCATCTACAATTAAGTCATTATCAATTAAATAATCATATTTCTCGCCATCATTAATATTTATTAATTCATATTTCTCTATATCACTTAAGTATTTTATTGACTTTTCATCACTCATAAAAATCCCTCCATTTATCATAATTTATATGTTAAATAAAGGGATATTATTACTATATATTTATTCTATCAGCATTACTATTGTGGTAAGCCTTTGTATCTTTAAAAATTATATTATCTAATTTACTATACTCTATATCTGCTCCAACATATGCAGCATTTAATATGCCTCCTTTGAAACATGTATCAAGTACATACTTTATGCTTTCTTCATTTATATTATCAATTTTTTTTATAACTTCTTCCTGAGTTTTTACTTTATTTTTGAAAAGATAAGATTTAGCATTAGCAAACATTCTTGAGCTTGTGCTTTCTAATCCTAATATGTATGTAGCTTTTATTTTTTCTTTATTGATGGCAATTTGTTCCCTGCTAATTGAAATATTTGCAAATTGCTTTAGTTCTTCATCTATTGCACATATTGCCTTTTCACCGTAATCTTTGTTAAGACCTGCATAAATATTAAAGGTTCCTACTTTTTGAAACTGCTGAAGATAAGATCCAATAGAATAACATAGTCCTAACTGCTCTCTTACCTTTTGAAACAAAATCGATGAAGCACCATTACCCAGAATATTGTTTAAAAGTACTAATGAATAATTATTTTCATCTCCATAAGGCAAACCTCTTAATGCCAATGATATATGAAGCTGTTCAATATCTTTATTCACATATTTTGAACCAGATTTAATATTTATATTTTCATATTGCGGCACATATTCCTTACTACACTTCCAATTACTAAAATGCTTTTCTAAAAGATCTTCAAGATACTTCTCGTCAAAATTTCCACATACTGATACTACTGAATTGTATGGAGTATATTTATCACTTATAAATTCAACTATTTTATCATGATTAAAAGATTTTATATTATCAGCTGGACCAAGTATAGGTCTTCCAAGAGAAGTATTTCCAAAACAGGCTGCTGAATGAGCATCATCTAATACATCTTCTGGTGAATCAGTACTCATATTTATTTCTTCTATTACTACACCTTTTTCTCTCTCTATTTCTTCATTATCAAATTTTGAATGGAGAATCATATCAGATAGTACATCTACTGCTGTATCAAGATGAGTACTTAAAGCTTTAATATAATAACAGGTACCTTCTTTACTTGTAAATGCATTAATTTGACCACCAACATTTTCTATGTCGGATACTATTTCCTTTGCATTTCTCTTAGATGTTCCTTTAAAAAACATATGCTCAATAAAATGTGAAATTCCATTTACTTCTTCACTCTCATTTCTTGAACCATTCTGTACCATTACTCCAACACTAATAGAATTTAAATAATCAATCTTCTCAGTTATTACTCTTAATCCATTTTTTAAAGTATAAGTGTTATACATATTACTGCCTCCATCTATAAAAAAAGGCAATTATTATTGCCCTTTATTACTTATGTTGTTTTTGTTCTTCATCTATTATTGCATCTTTTCTAGAAAGATTTATTCTTCCCTGATTATCAATTTCTGTTAC
>CAZLOP010000222.1:0-3004 GCA_964561205.1 uncultured Clostridium sp.
ATAATAAATCAATGATTTTATCAATCTCATTTATGTTTAATAAATTCAAAGTATCTTCTATAACTTCCTTATGCATCCTTTGTAAATTTTTACAAATAGTACTTAATGAGTCATTCTTACTAAATGGATAATTAACATTAATTCTATTACTTATATCAGATTCTGATTTCAATTCTGCAGAATATTTAATTTTGAAATCGCTATACCCCTTCAATCCTAATTTTTGACAAAGCCTTACTACAGTTGCTGGCGATGTATAGGTATGCTTGGCAAGTTCTTTTGCATTAAGTGATAATATATCTTCTCCATTTTCAAGTATATATTGAGATAAAACTTTTTCGGATTGTGAAAAATCTAATTGAAGCTCTAACTGAGACATAATACTCATAACAATCATCTCCATAAATATTATAACATGAAAATAAATTTCAAAAAACATAAATAATGTTATTTTTTTATGAAATTTTTTTTAATAATATAATATGGATATATTGTATTAATTTGTATATATAATCCTTCCTGTAGCGGATGCAGATATGGAGACTGAAAATTTTATGCTTCTTCTGTTATTTCTTCTATACTATTATCAAATGAATATAATTTTTCTAATCAGACATAATATATAAAAAGAAACACCAAATATTTGATGTTTCTTTTTTCTTAAATATGTTTTTTTGATTCAACAACAATTTTATATAATTTATTCATAGCATCCATAGGGGTTAAATTAAGTATATCTATTTCACTTATATCTTTTATGAAATTATCTTTTTCAATAAACCCAAAATTAATCTGCATATTTTCATTATTATTTATTTTATTTTTTTCAGCAGATTTTTTGTTCTTATTTTCTTCTTTTAATTTTATAATACTGCTTTCCAAATCTTTTATTATTCTGTTTTGTTTAGAAATCTCTCTGTCTTTTTCTTCAATTTGTTTGCTGCTTGCTAAAGAGATTATGTTTTCTGTCTTATAGGAATTACCTGCATCAGATACTATATCAGAATATAGGTGGCTGCCATGTTCAAGTTCCTTTAAAATTTCCCTTGCGCGTACTAAAACTTTATCTGGAAGTCCAGCAAGTTTTGCAACATCAATACCATATGATTCATCTGCTCCGCCTTCTATAATTTTTCTTAAGAAAACTATGTTATCTTCAGATTTCTTTACAGCAACAGAATAATTTTTAACACCGGCAAGGATTCCTTCAAGTTTTACAAGTTCATGATAATGTGTTGCAAACAGCGTTTTACACTGTAATGCGCTGTTAGTTGTAATATACTCAATAACAGACCACGCAATAGATAAACCATCATATGTGGATGTTCCACGTCCTACCTCATCTAAAAGCACCAGACTTTTATTTGTTGCATTTTTTAATATATTTGAAACTTCCCACATTTCTACCATGAAAGTAGATTTTCCGCCTGCTAAATCATCTGAAGCCCCTATTCTTGTAAAGATTTTATCACAAATAGATATATCAGCACTAGATGCAGGAACAAATGAACCAATCTGAGCCATAAGGGTTATAAGGGCAACCTGTCTCATATATGTTGATTTACCAGCCATATTAGGTCCTGTAATAATGAGAAGTTCAGTATCAGTATCATTAATAAAAGTATCATTAGAAATAAATTCACCATGTTCAAGAACTTTTTCAACAACAGGATGACGTCCTTCTTTTATTCTTATTGTTCCCTCTTCATTTATTGATGGTTTCACATAATTATTTTCCAGTGCAATAAGGGCAAATGTTGAAACTGCATCAAGGTTTGAAATTATCTTTGACACTCTTTTTAGTCTTGGAATTTCCTTTTCAACAGTATTACGTATTGATACAAAAACATCATACTCAAGGTTTATAAGCTTCTCTTCAGATCCGAGAATTTTATTTTCTAAATTTTTAAGATCTTCTGTTATAAATCTTTCAGCATTGGCTAAAGTCTGCTTTCTAATATATCTTCCCTCAGGAATAAGGCTTAAATTTGATTTGCTTATTTCAATGTAATAACCAAACACTTTATTATAGCCAACTTTTAATGATTTAATATTAGTAAATTCTCTTTCTTCATTTTCAAGAGCTGCTATTTTTTCTTTTCCATGAATTTTAATATGACGCAGCTCATCTATATCTTTATTATATCCTGCTTTTATTATGTTTCCTTCTTTTATTGTAAGCGGAGGATCTTGTTTTATAGATTTATCAAGAAGTATTCTTATATCATCTAAAGTATCTAAGTTTTCATAATAATTCTTTAAAAGCTTTGAATTAGCATATTTAAGCAATTCTTTTACTTCGGGAATTTTTTCCAGAGAAGCTTTTAAAGATAACAAATCCTTTGCATTAGCATTGGCATTTGATATTTTACCTACAATTCTCTCAATATCATATATATCTTTTAAAGAATTTCTTAAATCTTCATTAAAACTGACTGAATTGTATAGTTCTTCAACTCCGCTTAATCTTTCATCAATTTCATCTTTTTTTAGAAGAGGTTCTTCTATCCATTTTCTTATTACCCTGCTGCCCATTGATGTTGAACTCTTATCTAACACCCAGAATAATGAACCTTTCTTATTTTTTTCGTGAATACTCTCAGTAAGTTCAAGGTTTCTTCGTGTACTGCTGTCAATAGTCATAAAATTAACTATTTCATACTGCTCCAATATATTAATATTTGAAAGACAAATCATCTGTGTATCAAATATATATTTAAGAAGAACACAGCTTATGTTTTCTCTCTCTTCACTTAAATAATCAACTTGAAAGCTCCCAAATTGTTTTAATAATTCATCCCTGGTTAAGCAGTAATTTTTAAACTCTCTTTTTGTTATAAGAGCTGCGCATGTCTGCATGATTGAAGATGCAGTTTTGTCATCAACATGGCTGTCTAAAAGTATTTCCTTAGGATTCATTTTTGCCACTTCATCCATTAACTTAATTGTGTCATCTTCAAAAGAAGTTACTTTAAATTCTCCTGTACTTATATCTGAAAAAGCT
>CAZLOP010000223.1:0-2999 GCA_964561205.1 uncultured Clostridium sp.
TCATCATACCTCATATTATACAATTCATTATCACTCCATCCTAAATAGTCAAAGAATTTGGAATTTACTTTTACAAAAGTACCATCATTATTTAAAATACAGTATAAATCTGAGGCTGTATCTAAAAAGAGCTGCAGTTCATGCTCTAATTTTGAATATTTATTTATTGCAGTCTGCTTCTGAATACTAATATCATTAAAAATTCCTACAATGGCTTTTCCGCCAGTAGATGAACGAGTGATACTGCCTCTAAAAGATTTTATCCATTTAGAAGTGTTATGTATAAAAATTTCATTTTCACTACGTTGTTGGCTGTCATTATTTAATATTTCTTCATCACTATCTTCAAAAAGTAAATCAGAGTAATTAGTAGCTAACTCTGATTGTTTTCTACCTAAAATTTCTTCTTTGCTTAAGTGAAGAGAATCACAAAAGTATTTATTAACATAAATATATTGTCCTTCTTTATTTTTTAACCATAAAGCAATAGGTATTCCATCAAGTAAATCTTCCAGATCACTTTTGCTATAATAATTATCCATAACAATTCTCCTTAAACATTAAACCTTAATATTTTCCCTTAAATAAATTATATTCTAAAAAAGTAATAAGCTCAAAATAAGAGAATAAACGCAAAAAAAGAATGTGTAAATATGTGGGAATTGTATAGATGTATTGAAAAAAAGAATTAAATTAACTTGATAAAAAGTAGATGGACAGGAAAAAATAAATTGCCCAACACAATTCATTGTAGAAAAATGAAAAATAACTTTACAAAAAAATAAGTACAAATGTTAATTAAATAATATATTTGTTCATATTTGCAGAAATCGTAAGAAAGATATTGACATATAAAAGAACCAAAATATGACTTTCGACAAAAAATCAAAAATGAAAATAAATATTGAAAAAATAAGCGAAGAAATGTAAAAACAGAATTTTAATATTAATAAAACAATGTCTGTTATTTTATAATTCGTTTTTATATGGCATTACAATAGAAGCAATAATATATATGATAATGCATGGATTGAATACTATAGTTAATAATACAAATAATATTCTTACAAGAGTGACATCACCGTTTATATATTGAGCAAAGCCAGAAAGAACACCACATATCATTTTGTTGTCAATATCTTTATAAAGCTTTTTGTTAGTATTCATAATTAACACCACCCTAAATTATTACTTTAATTAATATTATAATATGAAAAATAAAAAATAATACCAGATTAAAATTATCTTTATATAAAAATAAGAAAATAATAAGATTTAAGGGAAAATAACAAGTATAAATAATTTACAATATAATTTTTACAAGGTAAAATGTATGAGAAAGAAAGTTGAATAAGAAATTTTCTAAATTTAATGAGGTGAATAAAAAATGAGTACAATAGCAGGAAAAGGATGTCCAAGAATAATACCAGATGGTGAAAAAAAACCACTTGCAGATATAGAAAGAAGTATTATAAAAACTTATAGAAAACATATATGGTCTAAGTTTATTAAAGCTATTCAAGAGTTTGAGCTTATAAAAGAAGGTGACAAAATAGCAGTAGGTATATCTGGTGGAAAAGACAGTATGCTCATGGCAAAGCTGTTTCAAGAATTACATAAACATAGCAAAGTAAAGTTTGATGTTGTTTTCATAGCAATGGATCCAGGATATCATCCTGAAATAAAAAAACTTCTTATAGAAAATTGTGAGTATTTAAATATACCTATACAATTATATGAATCTGGAATATTTCATGTGGTGGATAAGATGGCAAAGGATTATCCATGCTATTTATGTGCAAGAATGAGAAGAGGTTCTCTTTATGCAAAAGCACAGGAATTTGGATGTAATAAACTTGCACTAGGTCATCACTATAATGATGTTATTGAAACTACTCTTTTAAATATATTATATGGCGGCAACTTTAAAACAATGATGCCAAAGCTTAAATCTAAAAATTTTGAAAATCTTGAGCTTATAAGACCAATGTATTATATTGAAGAACAATACATAAAAAGGTTTATAAATAATAGCGGTATATGGCCATTAAATTGTGCCTGCATGGTTGCAGCAGAAAGAATAGGCAATAAAAGGTACGAAATAAAAGATTTAATTGAAAAATTAAAAGAAAATTTTGAAAATGTTGATAAATCAATTTTTAAAGCAGCTCAAAATGTAAGTATGGATGGAATTTTAGGATGGCAGAAGGGGGATACTAAATATTCATTTTTAGATTGCTATGATGAAGAATAAAATTTAGAAATTATGGTATAATTTTAAGTAATAACATTGCAAAGGATGATTATTTTGGATAATATTAATATAAAAACAATGGATCCTAACATATTATTAAGTTTAATTAACACTAAATTAAGAGATGAATATTCTTCCCTTGATTTACTTATTGAAGATTTGCAGCTGGATAAAGAAGCTCTTTTAAGCAGATTAAAAGAAATAGATTATTATTATGATGAAACTAAAAATTCGTTTAAATAAATGGAGGTATTAAAATGAACATTAAGAAAACTGGAAAGATTATTGCATTAGCTGCAGCAGTGGCTGCTATGGCAGCATCCCTAGTTAAAGATAAAAAAAATAAAAAGGATATTGACAAGATATAAATAAAGTGTATAATATACATGAAATTCAGTGATGAGGAAAAGTAATCAGGTGCAATGTGAAAGAGAACTGATGAGGGTGAGATATCAGTACAGTAGCTAATGGTGAATGGGCCTTTGAGAATCAATATGAAATCTATATTTTAGAGAGTAGTAAAGACGTGAGTCGCACGTTATAGCGAATAGAGTATGTTAGTACTTGAAGCTGAGTGGTATTTTTAGAAGATACAATTTAGGTGGCAACGCGGATATTATCCGTCCTATTTATAATAATAGGACGGTTTTTTGACGTATAGGAATTTATAAAACATTTGCTTAATGTAAAGTTATATAAATAGAGGTTTTATAACAACTTAAAAAGTTCAATACATTAAAAAATG
>CAZLOP010000224.1:0-2985 GCA_964561205.1 uncultured Clostridium sp.
TATTATATCCTAAACAGCTTTCCTCAAACAACATTTTCATTACTTTATTTAACTACTTAAAATTATTTAAAAAATATAACTTCTCTTCCTCATTTTTAATTACAAACATAATAAAATTCAAAGCAAAAAATCAAAATCTATGGCTGAAATTTTAAGTTGATATTTTAAAAAGCCCCCTACGCATGATGATTTTCTTTAATGTCTTCTTATCTTCAGTCTGCCAGTAAGTATAATCTTTCCATCCATTATCTGTAAATATTTTATTCATTAATATCGTCCTCTATAAGTTCATGGTTGAAAACTTACCTTTTTCTAATTGTGCTTTTGACTCCATTAACCAATCATAATTAGATTTATTACCTAATACATGTATATTTTCCATAAGATCATTGTATGCTTGTTCTGACAACATAACAATATTTCTATTATTTTTTCTTGTAACAATGACTGTTTCATAATCCTCTGTTACTTTATCCATATATGCTTTCATATTATCTCTCAACTTTGTATAGTTTACTGCTAACATAATATCATTTCTTATGTACATTTTTTCTGTGCTCATATTGTAACGTACCATAAATCGCACGTCAATACTATCATATACAAATTCTTTTAGTAAAGTTCATTATTATTCATTTTTCATTTCTCCTTTCAAATAGAAAAAATCCTAGAGCAGAAAAAACTCTAAGATTAACAAATTAAATCCCATTATATCTGCAAATGTGGGTATTGCTATTGATACTGATGGTAGTGATAATCATGCAGCTTAAAACTTAAGGAACTGTTGCATTAAGTAAATTATTGAACAGTTCCTTTTTTGCATTTTCTGCATCAAGATTCTTCACTAAACATAAGCTGGAGATGAAGTTCTTATTATATATTTATATGATGAATTTGAGAAAACAGCAGGCTATCTTTTCTTATAAATATCTTCTATAAATTTTTCAAAATTTTCTCTTTGAGGATGCTTATTATCATTATATATTGTCTTTGCATATAATGATTCATTAAGTTTTTCAGGAGTCATGCCATAATCATTTTCATATTGACATTTTTCATATAATTCTCTTAATTTATATCCAATCCATAAAAGAGTTTCATAGTGAATTCCACATGAAAATCCTCTTCTTTTATTTTTTAAATCTCCTTTAAAAAATAAAGATTTAGCAAGCCATCCTTTTTGTGCTTCACCATGCCTTGTTGTTCTTTTCAATACATGATTAATATAGTCTGTAAATTCAGTAAAACTTCCATCTTCTATCTTTATTCCAACTATAGGATACCATAACCCTTTTATCTTTCCACCATTAGTACCTGATGATCTGAAAAATGCTAATGTCACCCTTTCTATTCCATATTCATATTCTATATCCACATCAATGAGTCCGATCATTCTAAATGGCTTTCTTCCATATATATTTGCCTTAAAACTATTGGGATATAAAGCCAAAATTTTCTTTTGAAATGACATACAATCACCCCATGACCCTTATATTTAGAAATAAGCCATGCAGAACTTACGCCTGCATGGCTTACTTTAATTTTTTTCTCTAAGCTCATCTATTGCATTTTGAATTTCTTCACTGCTGGTGAATTTTGCTTCTAATCCCATCAGTTTCTTCAAAAACAATTCTTCTTCTTTTGTTAGTTGCAATTCCTCATACCAAGGTTTTTCTTCTTCTGTTTCTCCATCATCTTCATAGGATGAGTAATACAGATGAATTAAAAAGTCTCCTAAATACCAGTAATCATTATCTTTAGTATATCTTTTATTATCAATAAATCTTGCAAGCCCAAAATCAATAAGTGCAAGTTCATTATTTTCTCTTACTATAACATTGGGGAGACGTATATCGCGGTGTACTATATTTTTCTTATGAAGAATTTCTATTAATCGTAATAGTTTTTCTGCTACATCATATATTTCTTCTTTTGTAAATTCAATCCCATCTTCTGATAAATAATCGTAAAATACATGTCCTTCAATATATTCAAGAATATATCCTTCACCATATTTATCTCTAAAATTCCCTATAAATTTAGGGAACTGATGATTGTCCAAAGATTTTAATATCTTCTGCTCATAAAACAATTTCTTTCTTGTTTCATTAAGCATTTCTTTTTTTAACTGTTTAATAACTACTTTTTCCTTATTTTCATTTTCTGCAAGATATGCAATGCCATATCTACCTTCTCCAATTTTTCTAATTACTGAATATTCTTTTATCTTGTAGTGCTTCTTATAATATCTATCCATATTACTTCATCGCTTTCAATGAATTTATTTCAAGATATATTTATCTTCTACATTTCTTATTAGATTTTCTGCCATAACATTTATTATAATGTTTACTATAACAGTTATCATAATCTTTGCTATAACATTTATTAAACTTCTTACTATAGCAGGCATCATAATCTTTGCTGTATTTGTTACTATAACTACCTGATTTGCTGTATGGGCTTCTATCAGATGATTTATCCTTTGAATATTTGCTGCTATAAGAGTTACTATTTGACTTTCCATTATAACTATAAGAAGATTTACTGTTTGAATAACTATTTGATTTGCTATTTGAATTTTCGCTGTCTCTTCTCTTATTACAATTTACCTTATAAAAATTATGACCTTTACATGATTGTTTTCTATAATAATTCAATTACTAACACCTCTTTATAAATCTTTTGCTCATATTTAAGAATTTCTTAATTCTTAATACATACTATTCTGTATCTCCAGATTGTGTTACATTTTTTTATTATGTTTCTTTACATATTATTCAAAGTCTAATTTTTACATAAACAAAGAACTTTCCACTAATTATTTAATATACAAGTTCTTTAACTTTATAAAAACAGCATCTCCTTTCTTTTTTCAGCTCTATAATATTAGGGCAGGTAAATATGTTTTTTGTTTTATTAATTTAAAAAACAAAAAAACACATAACTATGAATATCATAGTTATGTGTTTCAGAATGCTGATC
>CAZLOP010000225.1:0-2948 GCA_964561205.1 uncultured Clostridium sp.
CACATTGACTGTGAGCACCATTTATTATTTTCTTATCTAATATAAGTCCTCCACCAACGCCTGTAGAAATTGTAATATAAAATACAGATTCAGCTTCTTTAGCACATCCTGCAACAGCTTCTGCAAAACCAGCTACATTAGCATCATTATTAATATTAACAGGCATATGAAGCTTTTCCTGCAAATAATTTTTAATATTAAATTTGCCCCATCCTTTTAAATTTGGAGGATTTAATATAACCCCTTCTTTTAAGTTCAAGGGTCCAGGACATCCTACACCAGCCTTTTCAATCTGATATATTGTCCATTCATTTTTTACTTTATGTACAATTTTGTCAAGATTGTACTCAGCACCTTTTTCTATTTCATTTGCTGTTTTAAAAGTTTCAATTATTTTTCCATCTTCTGATATAATTGCAGAACGTAGATTTGTTCCGCCAATATCAATTCCCAAATAATACCCCATTATAAATTCCTCCCATTTTGTTTTTACTACATTATACACCTTTATGTATTTTTAATAAAGGAAAAGTTATGTCTTTGAAGTTTAAATATTTATTTTTGTATTACTTTTAGTATATCTTTATTTTCCTTTTCAACATTTGGCACATAACTCTTTAGCAATGTCATATCACCATTAATTGTATATTCCCCTAATGATGCAGGAATTAAAAAGCTTTCTCCCATGTTAATTCTTTCGCTTCCATTTGAATATTCTATAGTTCCGTTTCCATCAACACATGTGAAAAGATAAAATCTTTCTGAATCACTGCTTTCTGTCATACTGTTATGAATATTATATTTTTGTACTGTAAAATATTCACTTAAACATAAATATGTTTTATCATAACCATCATTTTCAAGCTTTATTCCCTTTGTCTTCTCTCCTTGTAATGAAAAATCAATTACATCTAAAGCTTTTTCTATATGTAATTCACGTCCTCTGTTGTAATCATATACTCTGTAAGTAGTATCAGCACTTTGCTGAATTTCAGCAATAAGTACTCCTTCACATATTGCATGAACTAAGCCACTTTGTACATAGAAAAAATCACCCTTTTTAACTGGTACTTTATTTAAATACTTATCTAAATTACCTTCTTCTATTGCCTTTTTAAAGGCAGCTTTATCACAATTCTTAGTTCCTAGTATTAAATGAGCATCTTCTTTTGCATCTATAACATACCATGATTCAGTTTTTCCTGAATCTTTCTCTACTCTTTCTGCATACTCATCATTTGGATGTACCTGTACTGACAATTTATCATTTGCTGTAATTAATTTTATTAATAATGGAAAACTATCTAAATTTATTTTTGTTCCAATAATTTCTTCTTTATATATACTAATGATTTCATCAAATTTTTTACCTTTTAATTCTCCATTTATAACTGTACCTACGCCATTTTTATGACAAGCAATATCCCAGCTTTCTCCAATTACTTTATCCTGTGGAAGATCATTTCTGAATTTATTTAATCCGTCTCCTCCCCATATTCTTTCATAATATAAATTATCAAATTTTATTGGATACATTATAAATTCCTCCTCAATCATTCTATATATTTATTATATATTGGTTTTTGTATCAATTCAATAAGTAATAGCATTTATTTTAAATGTTATTACTTATTTTTTTATAATTAAAGTTCTTATTTGGTATTTGAATGACGATATTGTAATTTGTATAAAAAGAGAGCTGACGCTTTAATTTCTGGTTGTGCGGCAGCTTTTTTTAATTCTTATATTCCACTTTTAGAATACATTGTTTTCACACTTATTCCTTGTATCATTCCTAATTTTCCTGATAAGGAACTTATTATATCATTTGGTGCATCAATAACTACACTTATTACTGACACATTTTTTTCTCTGTATGGCACACCCATTCTCCCTACAATATATTGAGAATATTCATGAAGAATTAAATTAAGTTTTTCAGTTTGTTCTATGTCTTCTACAATAATTCCCACAAGAGCAATTCTTTTATCCATAATATTCTTCCTTTCTTGTATTTTTTATTTATATATTTTTAAAAGCCTTTTTCCAGTCAGCCTTAAATTTTTCAATTCCTGCATATGTTAATGGATGTTTAATCATCTGCATAACTAACTTATATGGTACTGTAGCTATATCTGCTCCTGCCTTTGCTGCTTCAATAACATGTACAGTATTTCTTACACTTGCTGCTATAATTTTTGTTTCTATTCCATGTACTGCAAAAATTTCTGCAATATCACTTATAAGATCTATTCCCGACATTGATATATCATCTATTCTTCCTAAGAATGGACTTACATATGCTGCTCCTGCGTTTGCTGCAAGCAATGCCTGTGTTGCAGAAAATACTAAAGTAACATTTGTTTTTATTCCTTCACTGCTTAATACCTTTACTGCCTTCAAGCCTTCAGCTGTCATTGGAATTTTAACTATCATATTTTTGTGAATTTTTGAAATATCTCTTCCCTCTTTAATCATGCCTTCTGCATCATCACTTATAACTTCTCCGCTTATTGGACCATCAACAATTGAAGTTATTTCTTTTATTACTTCATTAAAATCTCTGCCTTCTTTTGCAATTAATGATGGATTTGTAGTAACACCACATATAATTCCCATATCATTTGCTTCTTTTATTTCATTTACATTTGCTGTGTCTAAAAAAAACTTCATAATTAATCCCTCTCCTTTTTCAAATTAATAATTAAGATATGCTGATAATAAAATTTTTTCCGCCTTTCTTTGATTATTAATCCTAATTCACAAAACTAATTGTCTTTTGCTTTATACTTTCATAATATCATATTTGTTCTTATTTTTTTATTTTTTATTGAAAGAATATTTTCAATTTTTTATTAATTTGTAGTTTTATTATATTGCATAAGAACATATATTCGTTTATAATAATTACAAGCGAATATATGTTCTTTAGTTTTATTTAGGAAGTG
>CAZLOP010000226.1:0-2928 GCA_964561205.1 uncultured Clostridium sp.
CATTTTAGCATTATATTCAAATACATATAAAATACTATGTTCACTCATAATTTTTCTTACTTCTTCAACATGATACCCCAGTCCTAATCCATAAAGTACAATAACATCTTTATTTAATAATTCTCTATTCCCAAAGGCAAATTGAGCAGCTTCTTTTACTGGATCATATCTGCTATGAATATATTTATTATTATATTTTAAAGTTAAATTCCCACTTCGGCTTTTTTCCAATTCAAACATTAATTATTTTCTCCATATTCAGCATATATTTTTTCTATATTCTGTGCAAGCTTTTCAGCTCCATTTAAATCTACAATTTTACTTTGATTATTTTGTAAATTTGTTCTAAACGTATTATCATAAATAAGATGTTTTACAGAATTCAAAAATATTTTTTCATCAAAATCATTGATAAATATTGTATCTGCTATAATCCCTTTCTCTTTCATCTGCTGTGCAGACTGAATCTGATTATCTGCAACTATAATACCAATTACAGGAACAGATAAAGCGCACAACTCATATATAGTGCTGCCACATGCTGAAACTGCTATATCGCATCTTTTCATAAGTTCTGCCATATGTGCATTTTCATAAGGAATGATATTCTTATACTCTTTTGAAAGAGCATACACCTCACTTATAACTTCCTTTTTAAAGGCTTTTCCTAAAACAACATGAATATTCTGTTTAAAATTTTTTAAAACATTCAAAACTTTAATTGTATTGTTACAATCATCCATTCCACCTAATGTAAGAAGAATATCATTAACACTGGTTCTTTGAATCTTTTCTTTGTATGCTTTCCTAAATTCTTCTCTAAGCATACAATACCTGAGTCCTAAAAAAAGTTTTGTATCATGATTAACATTCTTTGAATAATTAATTTTTTCAGCATTAAAATTCTGATTTATAATAAAATCTACATTCATATAGCATTTATTAATATCATCTATATATCCTGCAATCTTAAAATAGGGCTTAAGAACATGAAAATATCTTTCATTTACATCATATGTATCAGTTATAATCAAATCTGCTTTATGATATTTCTGCAGCTCAATAATTCCTTTAACTGATTCATTTTCATCAATACATTCCAAATGGAATCCATTTTCTATAATTTTATTAAGTCCAGCTTTATATTTGCTGCTGCCATCATCTTTTGAAATGAAAATCACATCATGATTATTCTTTTTAAATTCTTCTGCCAGAACCAGCATTCTCATAATATGTCCCATTCCTATGGATTGTCCGCCATCTGCTCTCATTAAAATTTTCATATTTATATAATTATCTCCTATACATTTTTCCAGGATCTATTAAAAAACCACCAATTACTATGTTATTTCCATTACTGTTAGGATTGCATTCTTTATCTATGGTCATAATTAATTTATGATTTGTATTATCTAAATTATTTATATTTATAGTAGTATCAAAACATCTATCACAGTCCCTAAATAAATCAATATAAAATTCATGCTCATTATCCAATTGACATAATAAACGTCCACTATCACGGCTTAACAAGTTCATCATGGAAAGATATCTTCCTTTAAATGCAAAAATTACACCATCACCTATACTGCTGCTTACAGCACCATATTTAAATTTATTATTCAAATTGTATTCCTGCTCCTGCCAGCTTCCATAATATTCTATGGATTTGTCAGAATGGGAAATAAGTATTGGATTAAAAAATTTATATTTACTAATAACTCTATAATTCTTCTCTATTCTGATTTTATCAATTTCTATTTTTTCAAGATTTTCTTTAATTATTTCATAGTATAACTGATGCCCCTTATTATTGGGATGAATATTATCAATACTTATTTTAGTCCAGGTTAATTCACCATGTCCTATTCTTCTCCACACTTCATCCTGAATATCAATTAATGGAATATTATAAAAATATGCAATCTTTTTATGTATTGGAGTGCAGGCATCACTTAATCCTGTAGGCATATCCAAAATTATTATTTTGTCAGTATATTCCAAACATGCTCTTATTAACCCTTCAAAATAAATACTTGCTTCTATAGAAGGGTATATCCTGTCATTTACAGCAAATTCAATAAATATTATATCAGGTTTTAAATTCCCCAAATCTCTGTTTAATCTGAATAACGCAAAATTTGATGCTGTACCTCCTGAACCAAGATTAATGAAATTCAAATTTTCATATATCCCTTTAAAGTATTGTTCTAATTTGTATGCATATGAATTTTCATATGCACCAGCTCCTGCTCCTTCTGTTATAGAGCCTCCTATAATAGCAATATTCATCCTTCTCCTCCTACAGATAATTTTGTAATAACTGTGATAATCTTAGTCAAAAATAGGACTATTAATTACCTCATTATACATCTTTACAAAATAAGTCTTAGTATCCATTAAATCTCTAGCCTTATTCTCCGCTTTACAACTCATTTCTTTATAAAATTCTTTATCAGTATAAAGTCTTTCTACCATACGCTCCATTTCATCAAAACTATCTACAAGGAAGTTTTCGTCAACAAGCATAGACACATCACCAACCTTTAATGATAAGGCAGGTTTTCCCTTAAACATACATTCCACAGCAGATGTTCCTCCACCTTGTCTTTTAGGATTAACATAAAGATCAAACAACTGAACACAAGCAAGTACATCACTTTGAAATCCCATACATAAATGATTTTCTTTTAAACTTGGACAATTGTTAATAATTTTTTCTGGAAATTCGTATTTACCTATGGTAACTATGAAACATCCTTTTTTAGCCAGGTTATCTAGAAATTTTATAAATTCTTCTGTTATTTCATTCTCAAGTCTTCCACCTACAGTTCCAACTACAAATTTGTCTTCAGGAATGTTAAAATCTTCCTTTGTATAGTTTTCCTTTTGAGGCTTTAATTCAAATGTAAATGGACATTCAATAAT
>CAZLOP010000227.1:0-2925 GCA_964561205.1 uncultured Clostridium sp.
AGTTTATATCTACATACAGGACATAAATCACCTTCTATTTTTATCCCAAGCATTTCTTCAAATGGAGGACGAAGATGTTTTGGTATCAAATGAAGCGGCTCTTCATGCATTGGACACCCCTTTAATGCAAATGTAGGTTCACATTCTTCAAGTGCCATTTTTAAACTTTCAACAATAGATGATTTACCTGCTCCAACAGGCCCCACAAGATAAAGTACCTGCCTTGCTTCTTCACCTTTCATAGCTGCTGATTTAAAATAATTTGCAATCTTCATTATAACCTTATCAATTCCATAAAATTCATTTTTAAAAAATCCATATTTCCTAATAACATCATTACCATAAATTTTTCTTACCCTTGGATTTTCATCTGGTTTTAATTCCTCAACACCTTTACTTATAATCATTTCATATAATCTTTCATGTGAAAGTTTTGGTATATCAGGGTTATTTTTTAGAATTTCAAGATAATCCAAAAAAGTCCCTTCAAATTTCTCCGTATTACTTTTTTCACGGTCTATTTCTATAAATTCTTTAAAATTCATAAATACTTCCCCCCTTCTTACTAAAATATATTCACTTGAAAGGTGACAGTATTCCTAAAATATCAAATCTTTTATATTTAATTATTTTTTATTTAGAAGGGGGACTATTGTATTAAAATTATTGTATTTTTTTACATACACGCAAATTGGAATTTTAACTAGGTAAGAGATTAGTTAATTATAATTTTAATTTCTCTATTTGTATACAATTATCATCATCTAAATAAGCTTTTATATTTTTGCCTGATTCTGTAAGTATTTTCTGCCTGCGTCCAAAACAAAATACTGTTCCATTGTAAGCTTTATCTACTTCAATTACGCCATCTTCATCAACCTGAAGTTTTGTTACCACCCCAGCTTCACTTCCCACATTACTTAACTTAAGACGCTTTTTTGCACTTATTACTCCGCCTCTAATTACTGATGCTGAATTTGTACATACAATTGAATCAAATGCTCTTAATGATGAAATATAACTGCCTTTACCACTAATATTTATCTTTCCTGTACACACAATATTGCTATTTTGAATATATGCAGCTTTTACATCCACAGGAACTTCACATTGACTTTCAAGATATTCAACTTCATTATTTATAAGTTCCTTAAACTCATATAATTCTTCCATGGTTTCAATTTTAAATGCATTTAGACCTATCATTTTATTTCTTATGAAATCAAGAATATCCTCATTTTGAATCCCAGTTTTAAAACTGCTGGTTAGTATATTTAAAGACATTTTAGGAATATCCTTATATCTGTTATCTATTAATATCTTCATAAGTTCACCTATTTTTCTGCCTTGTGCACTGGCAGTCATCTTATCTAATGATAAAAGTAATCCTTCAAGTTCCTCATTATATTCTTTTAACATGTCACTATAATTTTTTTTATCAATATCATATCCTCCAGCAAGCACTTTGGAATCTATTGTATTTCCAAAAATTTCTATGTTGCCATTGGATTTAATTTTTGCTGAAGTTACATCTTTTCTTATTGTTAAAATTCCTTTACATGAAACCTCCATACCTTCTTCAACTGAACCATTAACTTCTATATTTCCTCCGAAATTGATGTTTCCAGTTTTCATATTAACATTTTTTACCGAATAAACAGGATTAACTGAAAATGTACCATTCTGCACTATAGGCATTCCTTTTTCAGTAGCAATAACTTTATTATTTTCAATTTTACATCCCTTACCTGTTTTAAAAGGCTTGTTTCTTACAGTATTTCTCTTTATATTTTTACCATAAACATCTTTTCCATCCTGTCCTAATTTTCCAGGTATTCTTTCAGCTAAAACTTCATTCTTTTCTACACATGTAAATGAATATCTATTTCTATAATCTATTTTTTCATTATCATCTATACTTTTATTCTTATTTTTGTTTTCAAAAAATAATTTTATTACATCTGGTATATCATTAACAGGCTTTAACCCTTTAGCTATTACTATTTCTTCTTCATATTCTCCGTTACATAATTTTATAATTTCATCATATAAAATTCCAAAGGAAACATTAAGTTTTTTTAGTTCAGCAACTATCTCTTCAACTTTATATTTTTCACCTTCAGCAACAGCTGTCTTTTTTGCCTTTAACATCATATTACTTTTGATATCTGTATCTATTAATTTATAAGAATATTCTGGTATATACTCAGCCTTTCCATACACAATCATGTGATCATTTGAAACTTTAAGTGAAAGTTTTCTTTCACTATTTGTTCTTTGAGGTATATATTTAATTTCATCACTGGACAAAATATTATAAGAATTTCCTATAGCCGCAAGTTGTCCATTAATATACAAATCAATGCCTTTACATGTTCTTATTGTAAATTTTTTTTCAATATCTCCATCTGAAATCACTTGAATTTTTCCATTCTTAACTTGAATTCCAAATTTGTTTTCCACCTTTTCTTCTTGTGGTTCTTTCTTATTTTCATCTATATTTCCTAATAAATTATCTGTCTGTTTTTTTAAAGAGTTTTCTTTATTCATCTTTACTTTTATAACAGTACTTTTTTTAAATAAAACATTCTTTTTCACTAGTTTATAATTTATTTTTTCTTTACTAATATTAAGCTCTTTTGAAGCTCTTTCTAAACATTCATCTACATTTTTTCCATAATATAAAAGTTCCATATTTACCCCTCCTTTATGTAAAGATTTTCATATTATACTTTAATAATAAAAAACATATTTATTTTTGTCAATTTATAAAAAAATGAAGCTGTTACATTAATTTGCAGCAGCTTCCTTTTTTATTCTGTAAATTAGAATTTTATTAGTTGTTCCTTTGTAAATAATTATATAATGCCCCAAGTTTATTTGCATCATTACCATACTGACACTTTTTAATGCAGGGTTTTACTT
>CAZLOP010000228.1:0-2909 GCA_964561205.1 uncultured Clostridium sp.
ATATTATGGATGATCCCAGGAGCAAATGGAGTAAAAACAGGATACACAGGTGGAGCTGGAAAATGTCTTGTATCTTCCATAAAAAATAATGATAAGGATATTATAATAGTAGTTCTTAACTGTCCTGACAGATGGCATGTAACAACTAAAATATACGAAAATATAACAGATAATGTTGCTTTTGAAAGTATTAATATTAAAAAGCTGGCATAATAAGTTTAAGCTTACACATTTTGGTGTAAGTTTTTTTATATAAAATTCACTTAATATGTATCATTTTTCAATTAAGAAAATAAATTAGTAGGGAAGTATTTTTTTAGGAGCGGAAATGGTAAGAAAATCTGTTGATTGTATAGATTGTGGTACTGAATATTGTCCCTGCAAGCTTGCAGAAAGTGGAGAATGTCTTATCTGTTCTCAATGTCAGAATAAAAGCTTTTGTGACTGTTTGAACTGGAAAGGTGTCTGTGTATATCAGGAATTATATAACAACAATAATAAAGCCAAGGAAGGAAGAAAAACATTTAAGTGTAATGTAAATAAAATAATTAAATTTAATGATGAGTTAATGATACTGCAGTTTAAGGTACCCCATAAACTTGCATTGGATTTAAAGAAGCCTGGCAGTTATGTTTTTATTAAAACTGATGTAAACAATTATTTTGACATTCCAATATCAGTTATGAATTCTGATATTGAAAAGGATGTTGTAAGTGTAATGGTAGAAATTAAAGGAATAAAAACTAATAAATTAAAAGATATAAAAAAACAAGACAATATTTTAATAAGAGGTCCTTACTGGAATGGTGTTTTTGGCATAAAGGAAATTGAAAGACAGAAAGAGAATAAAGTGCTTCTTTTATGCAGAGGCATAGGTATTGCACCAATGATGCCTGTTTTAAAAAGGCTTGCAAGTCTTGAAAATGAAAGTAAAGTTATAATTGATAAATCATCATTGGAGGAAAAAACTGTAAATTTCATAATAAATCAATATAAAATTAGAAATGTTACTTATTCAATAACTACCCTGCTTGAAAAAGGGAAATTAAGTGATTTTGGAAAAGCTGCTATTAAAAAAGCATTAGACAATGATGTAAATTATATTCATATTGCAGGAGCTGATATTTTAACATATGAGGTTATTTCATATCTTCATGAAATAGAAAGAGATGATGTTTGCCTTTCATGCTGCAATAATTTTAAAATGTGCTGTGGTGAAGGAATATGTGGTGCATGTACAATAAGATTTGCTGGACACAAGGTAAGAAGGTTCTGTAAAGAGCAGACAGATCCTAGAAGTATATTTGAAGGGAGAAGATTAATATGAAAATTGTTATTATTGGTGGTGGATGGTCTGGGTGCAGTGCAGCATTAAGTGCCAAAAAAGCTGGTGCAGATGTAACATTAATTGAAAAAACCGATCTTCTTTTAGGACTTGGAAATGTTGGCGGGATAATGAGAAATAATGGACGATATACAGCAGGTGAAGAAATTATAGAACTGGGATGTGGGGATCTTATTGAAATTACTGACAGGGTAAGTACTCATGTTAATGTGGATTTTCCAGGACATAAGCATGCTACATTATATAATGTAAATAGAATTGAAGGTGAAGTAAGAAGTTATTTAAAAAAGTTTAATATTAATATTCTTACTGAAAGCAGAGTAACAGACATTGAATATAATAATGGCAGAATACTTGGTGTCTATTTAAGTGATGGTACCTTAATAAAAGGAGATGCATTTATTGAAACAACAGGAACAACAGGACCTATGGGAAATTGTTTAAGATATGGTAATGGATGTTCCATGTGCATATTAAGATGTCCTGCTTTTGGACCAAGAATAAGTATAAGTGAGCGATGTGGAGTTTCTGATATTCAGGGAGAACGTGGCGATGATGCTTTAGGTGCTATGTCTGGTTCGTGTAAACTTGTTAAGGAAAGCTTAAGTGATAAAATACAAAATGAGCTTAGTGAAAAGGGAGTAGTTGTGCTTAAAGTTCCAAAGGAAGATGTTAATTATGGAAAACTTTCTACAAAGGTGTGTCAGCAGTATGCATTGAAGGAATTTGCAGAAAATGTTGTGCTGCTTGATACTGGATATGCAAAATTAATGACTACTTATTATCCGCTATATAAGTTAAGAAAGATTCCAGGACTTGAAAATGTAAAATATGCAGATCCTTATGCAGGAAGCAAAGGTAATTCAATACGATATTTGTCTGTGGCTCCAAGGACAAACGATTTAAAGGTGGCAGGTGTAGATAATCTTTTTTGTGGAGGTGAAAAAAGCGGATTGTTTGTTGGACATACAGAAGCCATATGTACAGGGGCTCTTGCGGGACATAATGCAGTGAGATACTGTTTAGGAATGCACCCTCTTATTCTTCCAGAATCAACATGTATTGGCGACATTATAAATTATGCTAATGAAAAATCAAAGACGCGTGAAGGCAGAAAAGACAGGTATACTTTTGCAGGTTCAGTTTATTTTAATAGGATGAAGGCTTTGAATCTTTATTCAATAGATAAAAATGAAATTAAGAAAAGAATTCAAAAACTTAATCTTGATGGAATTTTCAATGTAAAGTTATGTTAAATTATAATATTGTATTACAATTTTCAGTTTGAAGAAATGGGGCTGTCACATTAATTTGTAGCAGCTTCTTTTTTATATAAATCACAAAACAATAATTTTGATTAGAATAATAAACAATAGTAGATATTTAGGTATAACTTTTAAAACAAAGTGAAATAATAAAAATGATCAAATTTTTATTTAAGTAAAGCGTATAGTGAGGAGACAGAAATGAGTAATAAACAAAAGAAATTGACTTTAGTTACATTAATTCTTATGGTATTTACATCCGTATTTGGATTTGCAAATATACCAAGATCTTTTTAACT
>CAZLOP010000229.1:0-2903 GCA_964561205.1 uncultured Clostridium sp.
AATCTCTTACTTCTTACCTCTTAGTTCTTACTTAATTAAATTATGATTTATATAAATGTTAAGGAAAAAATAGTATAAAACTGTGATATTTGTTACAAGCTTTTATCTCACTAAATATAGCTTTGACAAGCATATTTAGTGGAGTTATACTATATTTGTAATGATTGAATCAAAAAATGAATACGTTTTAATATATTTTTACAGAAGATACAGTTAATAAAAGGGGAATAAATTATGAAATTAGATTTGAATGTAAAAATGTCGCAGGAACAAAGATTAATCATGACTCAGAATATGCAGCAGTCAATAAAATTATTACAGATGTCACTTCATGATTTAAGAGAGCACATAACTAATGAATATGCAGAAAATCCAATATTGGAAGTAAATGAAGAAAGAAACAATGATGATATGTCAGAGAATCAATATTCAGAAGTTGATTATAAAAAACTATCTGAAGAATTTTATGAAGACTATAGAGATAATACTGAAAGGCTTTATTCTAAGGAAGAAGATACATCACCGCTCAATTTTATTGCCAATAAAAGATCTTTAAATGATTTTTTACAGGAGCAGTTAGGGGAAATTAATGAGAGTCCTTATATAATAAATATATGTAAATATATTATTCAATCTCTTGATAGCAGAGGATATTTACAAATTGAAATAAGTGAACTTAGTGAAGAATTAGATATTGCCATTGAAGATGTTGAAAAAGCTCTTGAAATAGTACAGGATTTAGAGCCTTATGGTATAGGGGCAAGAAATATTAAGGAATGTCTTTTAATACAAAGCAGAAAACTTAATATTATAGATGATGTTATTGAAAATATGATTAATAATCATTTGGAAAATATAGCTGTAAATAAATATGATTTAGTTGGAAAAAATTTAAATATATCAACAAGAGAAGCTCAAAGATATGGAGATTTAATAAAAAAACTTGAACCAAAACCATCTCGAGGTTTTTACACTGGAGATGAAGTTAATTACATAATTCCAGATGCAGAAATAAAAAATATTGATGGTGAGTTTTTTATAGTTATGAATGAAAGTGTACTTCCAAAATTAACTATAAACAAAATGTATAGGAATGTTTTAGAGAATGATAAAAATAGCGAAGTAGGAGAATATGTTAAAGAAAAAATAAATTCTGCCATATTTTTAATAAAAGCAATAGAGCAAAGAAAAAATACATTATATAAAGTTCTTGAAAGTTTACTAAAAAAGCAGAATGAATTTTTCAAAAATGGCTTTGAATATTTAAAGCCGCTTACTTTAAAAGAAGTTGCAGATGAAATAAAAATGCATGAATCAACAGTAAGCCGTGCAGTTAAAGATAAATATGTTTTGACAAGCTTTGGAACAATAAAAATAAAGGATTTGTTTGCAAGTGCTGCAAATAATTCAAATGTTGATATAGCAACATTAAAAGTAAAGAATGCAATTAAAAAAATAATTGATGAAGAGGATACAACAAAACCGTTTTCTGATCAGATAATAAGTGAAAAATTAGCACAGATGGATATGAAAATATCAAGGAGAACAGTTGCTAAATATAGAGAAGAAATGGAAATAAAACCGTCTGTTCAAAGAAAAAGAATATAAATTTCCTATTTATGAGATATTATATTATGAGAAAAGATGTGTAGTTTAATAAATATAATAGGCTTTTCTTGAGATTTTCTTAAATATTTTAAAAAATTTTAACTAAAGCCTTTTAAAATTTAGCAAGGTGTTTTATAATATGTGTTGTGGGACATAATTAAATGATGTGGGATAGCTTTCGACCAAAAGGAGTGATAAGATTGCAGGAAATGTTGGAATTAGAAAAAAAGATAGTTCCTGAACTTGTCAGTTTAGCAGAAAAAAGATATAACATCTTAAAAAATATATTTCACAATGAACCAATAGGTCGCAGAGTTCTTTCTGAAAAGCTTAATATAGGAGAAAGAAGTGTAAGAACTGAAACTACTTTTTTAAAAGAGCAGGGATTAATAGAAATCAATCCATCAGGTATGATAATTACTGATGATGGAAAACAGGTTCTTACAAAGTTAAAATCCTTTATTCATGCATTAAAAGGTCTTGCTGAAATAGAAGAAAAAGTTAAAAAATTTTTAAACCTGAAAAAGGTTATAATAGTACCTGGAAATGTTGAAGAAAATCCTTTAGTACTAAAGGATATTGGAAGAGCATGTGCTGCTTATGTAAAAGAATATTTGCATAATGGCAGTATAGTAGCATTGACAGGAGGCAGTACTTTAAAGGAAGTAGTTGATTCTTTTCCCAAGTTTGATGAGTACTGTGGTATTCAAGTAGTGCCAGCAAGAGGTGGAATGGGTAAAAATGTTGAAACTCAAGCTAATACTTTAGCTGCTTCTCTTGCAAAAAAACTTAATGGTACGTACAAAATGCTTCATATTTCTGAAAGCTTAAGGCTTGATATTGTAGACAGTCTTCTAAAAGAAGAGGCAGTGAAATCTGTAATAGATACAATCCATAAAGCTGACATTCTTATATATGGAATAGGAAATGCAGTTCAGATGGCAAGAAAGCGTCAAGCGTCGCAAAAAGAAATAGATAACCTTATTAGTAAAGGTGCTGTGGGTGAAGCATTTGGCTGTTATTTTAATAAGGATTCTGAAATAATTGCAGAAACTACCGCAATTGGAATTAAAATTAATGATGCAAAAAAAATTAAGACACATATTGCAGTTGCTGGCGGGCAAAATAAGGCAGAGTCAATAATATCAACTGAGTATAATGATGTTAATGGTGTTTTGGTAACTGATGAAGCTGCTGCAAAACATATAATAAAATTGTTAGAGTCATAATAATCAGTTTTTTTAAAGTTGTTTGTAAAAATTTATTTTTATAAAAATTATTAAAAGCATTATTTA
>CAZLOP010000230.1:0-2898 GCA_964561205.1 uncultured Clostridium sp.
CCTAAGCGGTAGATTTTGTGCAAACAAAATCAATGCAATAATATAATAAAAAATCTGAAAGATTTTTCTCCGAATCTCTTACTTCTTACCTCTTAGTTCTTACTTAATTAAATTATGATTTATTGAATAAAATAATTTCTTCTTCAATAATAAAATCTAGGAACATTTTTATTGTCATTTCTACTTGATATAGTTGGTGGAATAAAAACTTTCTTATTACGGTTTCTTAATTCCGCAATTTTAGTTACTCCTACATATATATCAGAAATCTTGTACCATGTGGCATAATCAACTACACCATCTTTAGGTAATGAAAATATGCCTTGAAAAGTCTTTACAGCCTCCTGTGTTGCAGTATTAAATTGTCCATCTACAGCAACCTTCTGTATTAATGGATAATTTTGAGCAATTCTATTTAACTGTTCCTGTATAGTACGTACAGGTTCCCCTGATGATCCTATAGCTAAATTATATCCTGGATAAGACTCTGGACTTCCTTTTACTACTTCAGCAGTAACCAGCTCTACATCAGTTCCATAATAATATTGCAAAATTTCATATGGTAATTTTCCCTGATCGCCTAAATATTTGCTTCCCCATTGACTTAACCACTGAGGACACTTTACATTTTTTCCATCACAATATTGAGTTAACAATGGCTGCTTTCTGCCATACCGCTTTATATATGTTGAAAATATCTCATCTACAATTCCACTGATATTATCATAGATATTTCTACCATAATTAAAGGCATGATCATATGCAGTTGAACTTGTTATATCAAAATTCTTTCCTTTTCCTCTGTACCATTCTGTATAAATTCTATTTAAAGTAAAAGAAATTATACAAAATATATTTGCTCTTATTGTGCTTTCTGGCCATGTTGAATAAATTTCACATGAAGCAACATTTTTTATATAATCTTTATATTCAACAGTGTAATTAGGTGCACTATTATCATTAGGACTTCCCTGATGAACTATTATATATTCAGGAACTATTGGATTTTGAAGCACAACTCCACTTGATGGTGGAGGCAGTGGTTTTTCTGGACTTTCTGGAATCTTAGCAGGATAATCTCCAAACAATGTATTAGGAAGTATATTTATAACTTCAGCTCTGCTTGCCCTATTGGTTGCTGCTCTTAAATGAACATTTTGAAGTGCTGTTCTTTCTGGAAATACCTGAACATTTTCTATTAATACTTCTTCAAAACCAGTTCTCTGCACCCTTATATCATACAAACTATATGGTGAATTATCTGATGGATTCTGAGAATATTCTAATTGTGGCGCTTCTACTTCTATAGGTTCTATTAAGCCTGACGAATTAGTTACACTATCAGCTCTAAAATTACTCCTTGTTTTTGCATTATTGCTTGAAGGTCTTATTGTTACTTGTGCCCCCTCTACAGGAATATAACTATTTTCTTGAAAACATTGAACTTTTATCTGCCCTATTGCCATTTAATTCTCCAATTTATTGCTATACTATAATAATCTATGATTTTCTCTTTTTAGATGTGAAAAATTTTAATGGTTTTCTAATAAACAAATCTCCAATGGTAAATTCACTATATCTCTTTCTAAACACTGGACCACTCTGATTTACTATATTTAAAACTTCAGTTAGTTTTTCAAAGCTTCCATCCAAACAAACTTCTCCGTACCCCCATGCTGGATTAGGATAACTAACATCGGCTCTATTCTTTTTAGAACCAATTATTAAATAATATTTAAGTCTGTCGCCATAAAGAAATGTATCATTTCCTTTAATTATTCCCCATTGCATCATCAATGCGCATATTCCTGCAACATGAGGTGTTGCCATAGAAGTTCCTGTTTTTTTATCAAAACCATTATTAGGCACTGAAGAACTTATATCTTCACCTGGCGCAACAATATCCGGTTTAGATTCCCCATAAAGATCTATCCTTCCTCTTCCGCTAAAAGGCGAAATTCTATTTGTAATGTAATTATAACTGCCTACTGTTATTACTGTAGGAACTGTTCCTGGTATACCTAATGTATTGTTTATATTAGGCTGCAAAAACTTAGTTTTTTGGTTAAGCCCCTCAATAATAGGAAGCCACATATCGTATAATCCATTATATTCATTTATTACTCTCAAAATAATTGTCCATTCCCCAGGTATAATATAATTTCCATAACTTATTAATGAAATTCCTATTTCTCCATTTACATCAAATGGTTTAGGTCCTGTATTATAAATCTGATACCTGTTTCCAGCTATAACACCCTCTTTATATCCTTCTGTTACTTCTATTTCTCCAGTACTGACTGCATTAGGTGTAATTATTTCTAAGCTTACTAATGGCAGTATAGATTTATATAAATTAATTACTACATTAGTTTCATCATCGGCTACATTAAGTCTAATATAATTTTCTCTCTGCAAAACTGCTCCAACATGATGATTAGTATTTCCTTCATTTCCTGCTGCTACAACAATTGTTACTCTTTCTAATGTTGCAATTGTATCAATATATTTTTCTAAGAGGCTGTTTCCATTATGTGCACCATCATTTGTACTTAAACTCAAATTAACTACAAGAGGCATTTTTAATTCAAATGCTCTATCTACTAGAAATTTAAGACCTTTCATTATATATGAACTAAGTGCAAAATTTCCTCGGGCACTCTTTACCATCATTATAGATGATTTTGGTGCTACACCATAATATTCTGCTGGTATCCTGCCTCCTGCACATGCTACCCCAGCTACATGTGTGCCATGTTCAATTACATCAAAGGATGGCACTACAGAATAAGGATTAGGGTTTTTCAAAGCTTCATTTATTCTATCTTTATTATAGATATCTCCTCCTGAACTTAAATCATAAATATACTCAATCCTTGTTGTCCCATCATCATTAAT
>CAZLOP010000231.1:0-2298 GCA_964561205.1 uncultured Clostridium sp.
AAGGTTGAAAAAGGGAAAGTTATAGACAGCTTTAGTACCTTTGTAAATCCTGAAAAGCCTATACCTCCGCGAGTAGTTGAAGTAACAAATATTACAGATGATATGGTTCGTGATGCTGAAACAATTGATAAGATATTTCCTAAAATGCTTGAGTTTATTAAAGATAGTGTTTTAGTTGCCCATAATGCAGAGTTTGATATAGGATTCTTAAAGCATTATGCAAAAGTATTAGGATATGACTTTGATTTTACTTATATTGATACATTAACTCTTGCACAGGATGTTTTTCCTGATTTTAAAACATATAAACTGGGCAGAATCGCCAAAAATCTTGGAATAAAAGTTGAAGTTGCCCATAGAGCATTAGATGATGTTGATACAACAGTAAAAGTATTTAACATAATGATGGAAAAACTAAAAGAAAGAGGAGCAGCAACCCTTGCAGAAATAGAAGAATTTGCATGTGATGAAGAAGCTAAAAAGCAGGCATATAAAAAGGTAAAAACTTATCATGCAATTATTCTTGCTAAGGATTATGTAGGATTAAAGAACCTTTATAAATTAGTATCATACTCCCATTTAGATTATTTCTACAAGAAACCTAGAATCTTAAAGAGTATGTATAAGAAGTATTCTGAAGGCTTAATTTTAGGAAGTGCATGTAGTGAAGGTGAATTGTTCCAGTCAATTCTTCTTGGAAAGTCAGATGAAGAAATTGAAAGTATAGCCAGCGAATATGATTATTTAGAAATTCAGCCTTTAGGCAATGATGATTACTTAATCAGAAATGGTTCAGTTCCAGACAAAGAATATTTAAAAGATATAAACAGACAAATAATAAAGCTTGCAGAAAAGCAGAACAAACCTGTAGTTGCAACAGGAGATGTTCATTTTATGGATCCTCAGGATGAAATTTACAGACGTATATTAGAAGCAGGCCAGGGCTTTAAGGATGCAGATGAGCAGGCTCCATTATATTTGCGAACAACAGAAGAAATGCTTAAAGAATTTGAATATTTAGGCAAAGAAAAGGCATATGAAGTTGTGGTAACAAACACAAATAAAATATCTGATATGTGTCAGCAGATAAGTCCAATATCACCAGAAAAATGTCCGCCTCACATTGATGGATGCGAGCAGACAATAAAGGATATTGCATATAATAAGGCACATGAATTATATGGGGATCCACTTCCAGAGATTGTTCAGGAACGTGTTGACAGAGAACTTGATTCAATCATAAACAATGGTTTCTCAGTAATGTATATAATTGCTCAAAAGCTTGTGTGGAAATCTAATGAAGATGGATATCTGGTTGGTTCAAGAGGCTCTGTTGGTTCATCAGTTGTTGCTTATATGACTGGTATAACAGAAGTTAATGCACTTCCACCACATTACAGGTGTCCAAAATGCAAGTATTCAGATTTTGCAGATTATGGAGTAAAAAATGGTTTTGATTTACCAGATAAAGTATGTCCTGTATGTGGAGAAAACATGGCTAAAGATGGAATGGATATACCATTTGAAACATTCCTTGGTTTTAATGGTGACAAAGAACCAGATATAGATTTAAACTTCTCAGGAGAATATCAGGCAAAAGCTCACAGATACACAGAGGTTATCTTTGGTAAAGGGACAACATTTAAGGCTGGAACAATTGGTACAATAGCAGAAAAAACAGCCTTTGGATATGTAAAAAAATACTTTGAAGAAAGAAATACTCATGTAAATAAGGCAGAAATATTAAGAATTTCAAAAGGATGTACAGGAATCAAACGTACTACAGGACAGCATCCGGGAGGAATTATAGTTGTTCCTAAAGGACGTGAAATATTTGAATTCTGTCCGGTTCAGCATCCTGCTGATGATCCAGATTCAGATATAATTACAACACATTTTGATTATCACTCAATTGATCAGAATCTGCTTAAGCTTGATATACTTGGTCATGATGATCCTACAGTAATAAGAATGCTGCAGGATATTACAGGAATAAATCCACAGGAAATACCACTTGATGATAAGGATACTATGTCACTATTCTATTCAACAGATGCACTTAAGGTAACCCCAGATCAGATAAATTCAAAGGTTGGAACTTTTGGAGTGCCTGAGTTTGGTACAAAATTTGTTAGAGGAATGCTTGTTGATACAGCTCCAAAAACTTTTTCTGATTTGTTATGTATTTCTGGTTTATCCCATGGTACAGATGTCTGGCTTGGAAATGCCAAGGATTTAATTGATGAAGGAATAATAACAAGTATTAGTGATGCCGTATGTTGTAGAGATGATATTATG
>CAZLOP010000231.1:2308-2873 GCA_964561205.1 uncultured Clostridium sp.
ATCAGCATTTAAAATAATGGAGGTAGTTCGTAAAGGTAAAGCATTAAAAGATTTAGAAAAATGGGCAGAATATGAAGCATTAATGAGAGAACATAATGTTCCAGAATGGTACATTGAATCATGTAAAAAGATTAAATACATGTTTCCTAAAGCCCATGCAGCAGCTTATGTAATGATGGCATTTAGAATTGCATGGTTCAAGGTTCATATACCACTTGCTTATTATGCAGCATATTTTTCAATAAGAGAAAAGGCATTTGATGCAGAATTAATGATTTATGGAAAAGAAAAAGTAAAGGAAAAGATGCATGAAATAAATATTCAGGGAAATGATGCAGCTCCAAAGGATAAGGATATGTATGATGATCTTGAAATAGTTCTTGAAATGTATGAAAGAGGATTTAAATTCTTATCAATAGATTTATATAAATCAGATGCAACAAAATTCCAGGTAGAAGATGGAGCTTTACGACCACCATTAAGCAGTATATCTGGAATGGGAAATGTAGCTGCCGAATCTTTATATAATACAATTCAAGAATCTGTAAATGAAAATAATCCTATA
>CAZLOP010000232.1:0-2870 GCA_964561205.1 uncultured Clostridium sp.
TTAATAAATTTTTCAATTCTTACATCGTCTTCAAAATAATAAGTATTATTATTATTGATGGTGTAATAAGTCCTGCTATTGCTACTATTCCGCCTAATACATTTCCATTTTCAAAACCTACATATGTGGCAATGTTAACTCCCATAGGACCCGGAGTTGATTCAGATACTGCTACCATATCCGCAAGCATTGGCTTAGTAATCCAGTCATACTTATAAGTTAAATCAATTAAAAACGGAAGAGTTGCAAGACCTCCACCTACTGAAAATAATCCAATTTTAAAGTATTCATAAAATAATATTAAATATATCATTATTTATTACCTCCAATATTTTTTTTAACCACTCCTATTATTCATGCTGCTAAAACAACATATATTGGAGAAATGGAAAATATACCAGCTGCTATAAATGCTGCAACTGCAATAATTATTCCTATATAATTTTTAACTGAACTTTTCCATAACTTAATTATGGAACTGAAAATTAATGCCACAACTGCAATTCTTATTCCTGCAAAAGCATGCTTTACAATTGGATAATCTGCAAAATTTCTTAAAAATGCTGCTATAATTATTATTATTACAAATGACGGAAATACAACTCCTATAGTTGCAAAAATCGCTCCAACTATTCCTTTAGTTTTATAACCTATAAATGTTGCTGTATTAACAGCAATAACTCCTGGGGTACATTGGCCAACAGCATAATAATCCATTACTTCATCTTCAGTTGCCCACTTTTTATTTTCAACAATTTCTTTCTGAATCATTGGAAGCATAGCATATCCGCCGCCAAAAGTCAGTCCTCCTATTCTACAAAAAACAATAAACAAATCCCATAATTCTTTCACAATTTATCAGACCTTCCATTTCTCATTTTTCCTAAGTATATTTAGTTTTTGTATTATTGATAAATTTAATTCATTTATATATTTTTATTAAAAAACTCCAATATAGCATTAAATACTGGGAAAGCTATATTATCATTTTCATTAAAAGATTCGTGCTTTGAATTTTTTATTTTTACTAATGTACAATTCTTTGCATACTTTGCAAATTCATAATGTGCCTTTAACATTATATAAAAATCATTTTGAGGCTGCATAAGCATCACAGGTATTTTAACTTTTTCAGCATTATCTTTTTTTATAATATCTTTTATAGCTTTGCTGCATTCAAAATACCAGTTAATTGATGAACCTCCATATTGGAAAAGTTCATTATTTATTACATTATCATATGTATATTTATATCTTTCAATACAATCTGCTGCTTTTTCATGTACTTCTTTCTGTCCTTCATATGGCTTCTGCCCTGGTATATATACCATTTCCTTATGAATAAGCTTCATTATCCTTGCTAATATAAAAGCAGCTACTATTGGAATACTTCCTGTATTAATTTCAAGCATTGGAGCATGCAAAATAGCGCATTTAAAAATATCAGGATATTTTTCTAAAAAGCCTGCACCTATTCCTCCACCCATTGAATGTGCAAAAAGAAATAAAGGTTTATCCATACTCTTTTTTAATACTATATTATCCACAAATAATTTTATATCATCCAGATAATAGTCAAATAGTTCAACATTTATCTGACTTCTATCTATTCCTAAGTGCTCTGATCTTCCATGCCCCCTATGTTCCATTATAAAAACAGAATACCCTGCATTTAAAAAATAATAAATCATTTCATTATACCGCTCAACAAATTCTCTATGTCCATGACTTATTATAATATTTGCTTTAGGATTATCTAATAAGAATGTTCTGTAATATATCTGTTTATTTTTACATCCGTTAAAATATCCATCCTGCATTCTCTTATCTAAATATGGCTCTATAATTTCTTTCATTGCTTTTTCTAAATTTTCAGCTTTAATAAAAGTTCCAGTATTGTACTTAAAATCAATATCACATATTTTTATCATATCTCTCTTTTCAACTCCATGTCATATTTAGAAATTTTCCTTTTTAATTATAGCATTATTAATTCATATATTTACAACAATATTATGAAATTTAACATCTACAACTTTTTAATGTATTAAACAAAGCCTCTACTTATATAACTTTTCATTAAGCAAACATTATTATACATTCTTATACGTTAAAAAAGCATGGCCAGAGTAAAACCATGCTTCTTATTTACATATTAAAATATTTATCTTTAACTTTTGAAATAAAACCAAGAACTACATACATTAATATCACATGTATTGGAATCATAACAACATTTTTAATAAGTCTTACACCAAATAATGCAATGAATGCTTTATTATATAATAATGATAAGAAATATGTATTAAGACATATATCACAAATTAATGTAACAGCTGTAACAGCAACTATGCATCTTTTTATGGTTATTTCTTTTTTATATAAAACTAAACCATAAATCACACCAGTTATTATTGCTGTTATTGTAAAACCCGGAAAAAATGCCCCTTTAGGATTAAGAATATAATTAATTATATCGCCTAACCCTCCACATAATGCCCCTATACTTGGTCCAAACAACATACCAATTGTAGCACTTGCTAAAAATTCAAAACTTAAATGCAATGTTGGAAGTATTTGAATAGTAAATAAATCCAATAAAAGATGTATTGCAATAAGTAATGATGCAAGCACTAGATTTCTTACTTTTTTAAGTTCTTTTGATGAAGTTAAAAATACTTCATAAATAGTTTTCATTTGAAATCCCCCCTTCTTTGCCTTATTACAATAATATTTCAGCCAAATCTATAAGCCAATTGAAAAGCCGCAGTCTAGCAAACTGCCTATTGCTGAAATAAAAGAGAAATCCCTTTTAAATACAGCGGAATGCGACATCTGCACCGCAAACTATTAAAGTTCTTCGTTTAAGG
>CAZLOP010000233.1:0-2868 GCA_964561205.1 uncultured Clostridium sp.
TACTGTAGAAAAGTTAATAATAATATATTCAATTATACAAATGTAAGAATAGTCTGTGGCAGTGACGAAAAATTTTTACAAAAATTTTCACAGGCACTTGGTAAAGTTAATAATATATTAATTCATAAAACATCATTAGATACTATAAAAGAAAAAAATTCACTTTTATATAATCTTATAAATGATTTTAATATTATGAGACAATATTCTGATATGAATGAAGAAATAATAATACAATCTGAAGAAAATTATAAAGTTAATACAGCTAAAAATTATCCATCTGTTAATGAATTAATAGAAGAGATGAAAAAAAACTTCAAACCTTTTGTTATAGCTGCAGCAGGACCTTCATTAGATAATGAAATTTCTTTGCTTAAACAGAATAGAAATAAATTTAATATTATTGCAGTAGGAAGTGCTTTACGAACTCTGCTTAATAATAATGTTATTCCAGATTGTGTTGTAATAATTGATACAAAACCTATAGTAGAAAAGCAATTTCTAAATCTTGAAACGTGCAATATACCACTCTGCTTTTCAGCAGCTGCATCAAGGTGGGCAGTAGATTCATATAAGGGTCCTAAATATATTTTTAATGTAGATGAAAAAGAAAATATTAAAACATATGGGACTGTAGCAGTGCCTGCTATGCATATAGCAATAAAAAGTAATGCAGAAAAGATTATTTTATTAGGACAGGATCTTGCGTTTATTGGGGATAAATCACATACTAGTTCCTTTGAAGAAACATATGGATTTAAGGATAATTATATACCTAATATAAAGCTTTATAAAGTACGTGGAATAAATGGAAGTATGGTTAATACTACTCAGGGATACATAACATTTAAAAATAAAATTGAATCTATAATAAGAGAATTTGATTACATTTCGTTCATTAATTGCAGTAAAGGTGTGTTAATAAATGGTGCTGAGCATATGGAATTTTATAAATGTTGCAAAGAGTGTTAAAGAATTATTTGGTAATTACGATAAATCTAATAGGATTAAATTAAGCTTGATATAAAAAATATTACAGGGATGTGATTTGTTATATGATAATTAAGAATAATACTCAGTCGATTAAAAGTTGTAATCAGCTAAAAGTTAATAACAGAGACAATATGAGTGCAAGAATGAAGTTAACGTCTGGATATAGAATAAATTATGCAGCAGATGATTCAGCAGGACTTGGAATATCAGAAAAGATGAGAACTCAGATAAAGGGTATTAATCAGGGAAGGGTAAATACTCAAGATGGTATATCTATGGTTCAGACAATAGAAGGTGCAACTGATGAAGTGCACAGTATTTTAAATAGAATGAATGTTCTTGCAGTTCAGTCAGCTAATGGCACTAATGTTGATTCAGACAGACAGCTTATTGATAAGGAGATACAGCAGTTAAAGAGTGAAATTAATAGAATAGCGCAACAAACTGAATTTAATGGTAAAAAAGTTTTAGATGGAACATATGGCAGCAATGGAGAAAGATTGGATATGCTTGTTGGAGAAAACCCTGGATTTATTATTTCGTTCCCGCCTATTGAAAGTCTGGATTGTGAATCATTAAAAATAGATGATTTATCTGTTGCAACAAAAGAAGGAGCACAAAAAGCATTAAAGATATTAGAAGATGCCATAAGTGAAGTTTCAGAAAGAAGAGTTCAGGTTGGAGCAACTGGAAACAGAATGGGACATGCAGTCAGATCTTCTGATAATAATGCTGAGAATCTTACAGCATCTGAATCAAGAATAAGGGATACAGATATGGCAAAAGAAGCTATGGAAAGTGTTAGATCAAATATTTTAATTAATTCTACACAGGCAGTTATGGTACATTCAAATCATGATCCAGAATATGTTTTGAAATTAGTGAACAGCTAAAAATTAAATTTGAAGATATGGAGGTTAACTATTTATGAGACTTAATCATAATTTATATTCGTTAGGAATATATAAGACATACACAAGAAGTGTAAGAAATTATTCAGATTCAATGAATAGTATAAGTAGTGGTTATAAGCTGAAAAATGCAAAAGATAATCCAGATAAAATTGCCCAGGCAGAATCATTAAGGATGACTGTTATTGGAAGAAATGCAGCAAGTACTAATATTCAGGATACTAATTCTATGCTTCAGACATTTGATGGTTCATTACAGGAAATGAATAATAATATATCAAGATTAAAACAGTTAACTGTATTTGGAGCTACTGGTACTTTAACAGATGATGATAAAGCTATAGTTCAAAAAGAAATTGAATCAATTAAGAATTCTATAAATGATCTTGTAAAAAATACAACTTTCAATGGTGTTGAATTATCTGATGAAACATTAGGTAAATTAGTGGATGGTGCACTTGAAGATTCGTCAAATAATATTAAAACAACAATAGGAACACTTGCCAACGAAACTATAAATATTCCTAGATTTAATTTATCATTAGAATCATTAGGATTGGATGATATTGATGTTACAAATGATGCTTCTGGAGCATTAAATAAAGTTGATAAGGCAGTAGTTTTTGTAGCTAATGTTAGAGCTAAGTATGGAGCTATTGCAAATAGATTGGAAAATACAGATGTTAGTTTGAATGAAATTAGCGAGACTTTAACAAAAGCACAAAGTGATCTTGCAGATGCTGATATAGCACAAGAAATTATGGGTGTTACTAAAAATAAAATATTAATTGATTCGGCTATAGGTCTTATGGTTCAAAGCAACAAGCTGCCACAGGATGCATTGAATGTTTTAGCAAGTGTAAGATAACAATGCTAATTAAAAGTAATTGGAGTTGTAAAAATATTGAAATAATATAATTGAGGATATTTCATAATAGAAATATCCAAATCTGTGGATAACTTT
>CAZLOP010000234.1:0-2857 GCA_964561205.1 uncultured Clostridium sp.
TATGAGCTACTATTGAAAAATTACGAATGTATTTTTGTCTTTCACTATTCATATACACAACCTAATTACAATATGCAGTTCAAAATATAATATTTTAAATGCAGATTGTTTGGTTTTTTCACCCCCGTTTTAATCAAATCAGCTAAATTATAACATACATACCTTAATAATGGCTAGGACTTTCTAATCTATGTTTGCTTTATTTACTATGAATCTTCTGTCTCACTATTTAATAGTTGATTTTTATTATTTAACAGCCTGTTAAGATTATTATTACTTATGACAAAATTATTTTCACCAATTCTTATTAAAATATTATCTTTTTCTTTATATATTTTTAAAATGGAATTATCTTTAATAAACTTAGAAAAATCCTCTCCAAATTCTTTACTTACCATTTTATAATTTTCATTTGTATTTCACAGAGGTGATAATGCTTTTGTGTTTATAATATTTATTCTTGTTATTCCGCTTAGAGTAAGTATAATTACACAGCACATAAAAATATAATTAAGTATTGTTTTCTTTTCCTTCATAAAACTTCACCCTTATTTTTTATACTCTTAGTATTATTCACAATATTATTTATTAATATTCAATTTTATCCGCTTATTTTTCATTTAATACTTCTGCAATTACCCTTGCCATACACTGAGCACAAACTTTAGATTCCTCAGGTGTATTACTATTTGAGCCTATTTCAAACAAGGTACTATTTCCACTTTTACTTTGATTAAATGCATTTTTTCCTCTTTTATAAGTTACTATCTTTCTAGGCAGTGTAGGAAACAGTTCTGCTGTTTTGTCAAATAGTTTTTCTGTAATTTCTTTATTTGCTGCATATTGTGTACTGTTTTCTGCATTTACAAACACAATTCTTGCTGCACTCTCACCACATATGGTTGTTGTTGTAACCTCCTTGTTTTGTACTGAATCTCTATGAAGGTCTATTACAAGCTTAAAATCTCCATACTGCTTAATATACTTGTCCACAGTTTCTCCTGATCTTGTATAACTGTCATTATATGATACACAATGATCAGTTTTATCATGTATTACAGAAATTCCATACCTCTCTTCAAGTTCTTTTGCAAGAACATCACCAACCCCTACTACATTTGTAGCTTCATTTGTACTGTCAGTAATATTAACATTGTAATTTTCATGAGTATGAGTATGGTAAATCAAAACTTCCGGCTTTGATTTATCAATTTTTTTCTTAAGTGATGCATCATATATCTGACTGGCTGCTTTAGACTCATTTAAATCAAATTTAGATATGCTGTTTTCGTTTATAACAAATGATTCATTCATTAATGAATCCGCAGCTTCTTTATGTTGAATTTTTCCATCATATAACCACATAATGCTCATTTCGCTTTTTAATATGTTTTCTGGATTTATTTTATTGATATATAGTGCTTCTTTCAAAACATATTCCATAGACATTCTGTTTTCAACATAGTTTCCTTCATCAAACTCTACATCTTCTACAACAGGCATACCTAAATTAAGGAGCTCAATATAAGCCAGTGCTCCTCTTTCATTATTTTTCTTAAGTACATAGCATATTCTCATAAAAAGTATAAAAAATATTACACATAACAAAGCAAGAAAAGAACTATATCTGTCCTTTTCCTGCTTTAACTTATTCTGATGTTTAATGCTTTCTTTTCTATATTGGTACATATAAAACACCTCAGTTTTCTCAAACTTTATAATCTTTTATATGTATATGAGCAGTTTTACATAATTATTCTTAAAATAACTATGATATATACAAGTAGTATCAGAACATAAAATTATTAATTTCCTCCATACTCATCTTAGGCTGTACTGCCATATTAATTCCATCACTTATAACCTTTGATAATGATTCTATAACTAAATCTACATCCTTAGGTGTAACTATCATATCTCCTAAAGAATGGGAATTTAAAACTTCTCTTATTAAATTTCCTTTTTCATTTTTATCAAGATCTTTAACCATCTTGTAAAATGCACTGCTTTTATCAATGTTATTTATTAATGAATCTATACTTAAATCTATGGTATCATTTGCAATTGTAACTGCATCAACTACTGTAGGTACTCCTATTGCAATTACTTTTACTCCTAAAGTTTCTTTATTTATTGCTTTTCTATTGTTTCCTACACCTGCCCCAGGACATATTCCAGTATCACCTATCTGAATTGTTCTGTTAACTCTTTGAATTCTTCTTGCTGCTAAAGCATCAATACATATTATTAAATCAGGTCTGCTGCGTTGTACTATTCCTTTTATTATTTCTACCGTTTCTATTCCTGTAAGTCCTAAAACCCCTGGAGCAACAGAAGACACTGGTCTGATATCCTCATTCATCATTTCTGGCATAACGCTTTTTAAATGCCTTGTAACCATTATTTTATCTGCAACTTTTGGTCCTAAGGCATCTGGTGTTACATGCCAGTTTCCAAGACCTACAACTAAAATATTTTTACTACAGTCTATGTTCACCATTTTCTTTAATGATTCATAAACCGTTTCTGACACTTTAGTCATTGTTTTGCTGTCGTATACTGTAAAATCAGGTATGTGGATTGTTATATAGCTTCCTATAGGTTTCCCTATATTTTTTGCCCCATTTTCATCAACAACCTTTACAATAGTTACTTTTATTCCATCTTTTTCATTTTCTTCTACTTCTATTCCTTCAACTTCCCTAGAAGATACATTATTCTGATTATAAATTTCTCTAGCTTCTACTGCTAAATCTGTCCTTATATTTACCATAATTCCACCTCACAAGTTTATCATTCATCTTATTTTTCCTTATCTTTTTAATTTAATACTTGAATTACATAACTTTCGGTGCTA
>CAZLOP010000235.1:0-2843 GCA_964561205.1 uncultured Clostridium sp.
TTAAAAATGTCTATATAATGAACTGCATAGAAGATACAATTCCTCATTCTTCAAACGAAAATATAGAAGAAGAAAGACGTTTATTTTATGTAGGAATAACCAGAGCAATTGATGAACTTTATCTGTTTACACCAAGAAGCAGACGAGGGGCATTTAAGGATGTTTCAAGATTTATTGTGGAAGGGGAGTTTAACAAGCTTCCGCCAGATACTTATGGATATAAAAAAGGAAGCAGTGTTAAGCATAAAGTTCATGGAAAAGGCATAATTGAAGAACTTGATGGAGACAAGGTTAAGATTAAATTCAATGATGGTATTGTTAGAAGTTTTAGTCTTAAGGTGCTTGTGGATAATGGTCTTATTGAAAGAAAAAATAATGAAAATTAACTTAAATTTCAATGGAAAATTTATAGAAATTAGGTAAAAAGAAAATATGTTCGTTCCATACCCGTAAATGGTTAAATTTTAGTATAGGGGATGGAATGATTAGTATGGCAAAATTACGATTAAAAACACTAAAAATCACCAATAATTCAAGCAAAAAATTGAAGAATGTTACAATGAATATTTAGATTATTGTAAGTCTATAGGGCTTCGCAAGGCTACATTAACAAGTAAAGAAAGTTTTTATAAGTATTAATTATTGAAACGTGTTTCTGCTGATGATGAAATCAGTATTATTACTCAAGAAAAAGTACAGGAATGGATTAATTCTATGATTGATTAAGGGTATAAAGGAAACACATATCAAACATTTGTAATAAAATTAAAGGCATTTTTAACATATTGTTTTACAAGAGAATATTTAAAAGAGTTTGAAGCAAAGATACCGAATGTTGTTTTAGAGAAAAAAGAAATATATACAGAAGCAGAATTAAAGAAACTTTTAAAGAAACCTGATTTGAATACTTGTGTTGTGGGAGATTATCGTTCATTTGTGACAGTATCGTTTTTAATGGGTACTGGATGCAGGAGTACAACATTGTTAAATGTAAGAGTTAAAGATATTGATTTTGAAAAAGAAATGATATTATGTGCTCATATGAAAACTAAAAGACAAGCAAATGTACCATTATCAAAATCATTAAAAATAGTATTGAAGGAATATATTGATATTTCAAATTTAAAAGATGATGATATATTATTTCCTAAATTGGATGGTACAATGATGAGTTATGATACATTGCATGAAAATTTAGTTAATTATTTTAGACATTGCAAAGTTAAAATGAGAGGTATAAACATATTCAGAAATACATTTGCAACTATGTTTATTAAAAATGGTGGAGATATTTACAGGCTTAAATTACTTTTAAGTCACAGTAATATTAAAACTACTGAAAGGTATGTGAATTTATTGCCTATAGATTTTAAAGACGATTTATTGCAGTATAATCCATTAGACACTTTAAATAAGAAAAAGAGTATTAAAAATAATAAGTTGAAATTAAAAAGAAATAAATAACAAGAACAGGCTAGGGAGTTAAATATAATTCTATAGCCTTATTTTTTTCTATTTCACAAAAACAAAACATTTTATATCCATTACAAACCCCATAACTACGTGACCAAAATGCAATTCTATTAAAAGTTAGAGATGAAATGATTAATTATAGGTATTAGTTAAAATGAAGCAATAGAAATCGATGTTATTATATATAGCGATTGAGGGAGTCCAAACGCTCGTTTTAAAACGAACGTGAGCATATTCTTTAAAGAAGTCGGTTAACTTACTTCCTTAAAGGAATTGAGTTGATATGTAAAGTTGATACGCAAAGTTTGCATATCAGATATTTACTAATGGCTCAACCATGTGACTTCACTCGTAGAGATTTATTTTTCGCCCATCGAGGATTGGGGAATATTTCCGTTGCATGGATGTGTTTTTAAAAGCACTTCTAAAGGTTCAAATTGTGCGTTTAGAAATAATTGTAACAAGAAAATATTCATATTATGACAGAAAATAGAATACGATTATAACACAATTTATTTACAACAAATGGTAGAATAAAATTAATGAAAAAGATAAAAAAGGGTGTTATAATATGAATATAAAAAAATGCTTAAATAAGTATGCGAAACTAAAAAAGAAAGAAGGTATTAATATGGAAATGCGAAAAGAAACAACAAAATATACAAGTGCCAAAAAAGATGATGTATTAAAAGCTATAAAAAAATGCACAAAAAAATATGAAAAAGCGTTAACTAATTTAGCTAAATAATATATGATTTTACTAGAAAAAGAACATATTTATATGATACATAATATGGCTATAGAAAATTTCGGTGGTGAAAAAGGTATTTTTAATAATACAGATGATAAAATAGAAAGTATTCTTTCTCAACAGTATGGTTATTTTGGATATGATAAATACCCCACTATTTTTCAAAAATGTGCAATGTTATCATATTTCTTTGCAAAAGACCATTGTTTCAGAGATGGGAACAAAAGAGTTTCAGCATATATACTTCAAGTATTTTTAGATTTAAATGGATATGAATTAACTATGACAAATGAAGAATTGGAAGATTTCGTATTAAATATGGCAAGTAGTGAGCCATTAAATATTGATGATTATATACATTTATTAGCAAAAACAATAGAAATAAACAGTAAACATAATTAAGAACTTAGCAAACCAAAAAAAGCTAAGTTCTTTTTTGGATAATGGTATTGTTGAAAGAATTTAAACTTAATTAACATAATAAGGGAATAGTGAGTGAAAATTATGGCAAAAGATAGTAATTGTTTAGAAGGTACAGTAGTACAGCCTGATTATTATAAAAAATTTATGTGTGCAGCAGATAAATGTGAAGAAAACTGCTGTGCTCGCTGGATGGTTG
>CAZLOP010000236.1:0-2828 GCA_964561205.1 uncultured Clostridium sp.
ATATGACCATACTAATTATTAGGTGGTGAATTAGTATGGATGAATATAACAAAGGCAGTCATACTGTATATGATATTAAATATCATATTATTTGGGTGACCAAGTATCGATACAGAGTATTGAATAAGCCTATAGCTTCAAGATTAAGAGAATTAATCCGACAAGGCTGTCAAGCGAGAAATATTACAATTGTTCGTGGAAGTATTGGAAAGGATCATGTACATATGTTGATTGGATGTTCTCCGAACATTGCACCCAGTAAAATTGTACAATATTTGAAAGGTAGATCATCAAGGTTAATACAAGATGAATTTCCAGAATTGAAGAAAAGATACTGGGGGCAACATTTATGGGCACGAGGATATTTTTGTGCAACTGTCGGTAGTGTTACAGAAGAAACTATTAAAAGATATATAGAGAATCAAGAACTTGATAATCAAAAAGATATTTTTAAAATAAATCAATAAAGAGTTTCAGTCGTGTTCTTCAGGTTGCTTCAGCTAATGGTCTTTTAGAAGGATTAATCCTTAGGAACATGACTTTCAGTCAAAGGTATTTATACCTTAAATCCACCTACTTTAGTATGTGAGTAGTTTAATACTCTTATCCCCATCTTTTCACGTTCTTCATCAGAGATCTCATGTATTTCTTTTTGTGTAAATATATTCTTTATCTCTCCTTTTTCCATATAAACAATTTTATCTGCAATATCTTTTAAATAATATAATCGATGTTCTGCTATTACTATGGTTTTTCCTTTATCTTTAAGCTTTTTTATATTTTCTTTCAATTGCTCTATGGCAAAAATATCAAGGTTAGAAGAAGGTTCATCAAATACATAAATATCAGGCATTAGTGCATATGCTGAAGCAAAAGCTACTTTCTGCTTTTCCCCTCCTGATAAATCAAATATGCTTCTTTGTCGAAGTTTTTTTATATTTAATTCTTCACATGTTTCATCTACTCTTTTTACAATAGCTTCTCTTTTATATGATAAATTTTCAAGACCAAAAGCTATTTCACTATCTGTATCTACATAAAAAAACTGTGAACGTGGATTTTGAAATACAGATCCTACTTTTTCTGCAACTTTATACATTGGTATATCCTTAATATTTTCATTATCAATATAAACCTCACCTTGAGTATTTCCACTACAAAACCATGGTATAAGTTTATTAATGTGACGTGTAACTGTAGTCTTTCCACATCCACTTCTTCCACATAACAAAATACATTCTCCATCATTTATATTAAGGTTAATATTCTTTATATTGTTATCTTCTCTTCCAGCATAGCTGAATGAAACATTTTTTATCTGTACCATTTATTCCTCCATTTAATATATAAAAAACAAAATGAAAATCCCACAAAAATAACCTACACATATAAAATCAATCCAATTAAATTTTACTTCCTGGATGCATGTCCTCTCTTTAGGATTTTCTATTCCACGAGTTATTGCTGCTGCTGATAATTCATCTGCTATTTTTGATGCACTCATCATTAAAGGTACATAAACCGGCTTTTTTATAAATCCAATTATATTAGGCGATATACCTCTCATTTTCATTGCATCCTTTATGGCATTCCAGTCTTCTTTTATCATTGGAAAATACCTAAGCATAATCGTAAGTGGAATTACTATTTTTTTATATGCACCTTGTTCATAGCCGCCATAAATTCGTTAACTCTTGTAGTCCCAATAATTATTCCTCCTAGCATTCCACATGGAAGAATTTTTCTTATAAATACAGAAAAAGTTACAATCATTACATTTAATGTTCCATGTAAATACTTAATCCCCAAGAATTGCATTAATAAAAATACAAGATATACTGCAAACATTTTTACTATAAATTTACATCTATTGAGTAAAACTCCAAAAAATAGAATACTTACTTCTAAAAGGAACTCTTCTTTAATATCAGCACTTAATATTAATGTTAAATTTGCAATAATAAGAATAAACATTTTACTTCTTGCATCAATGTTTATTTTACGTTTTTCTTCTGATGTAATCTTTTCACAATATTGTATCTCCATTTTATATAATCCCTGCTTTTTCAAATTGTTTTTTTAATAAACTTTTTCCTATAATTGCACTTACAAATGCACACACAATTGTACTAATAATAATTGCTGGAAGCATCCAGTCTTGTGCTGTTGCAATCATTGTATCCATATATGCCTGTTCAGTTCCCTTACTTATAAGATAAGACACATATTCTTTTTGATTTATCCACATCATAGAATATGTTACTAATGGATTTAATGAAAATACTACATATCCTAAAATATTTAATTTCATGTTTTTAAACTTACCTATCCCCATAATTATTTCAGAAATTATAGCAAATACAACATATGCAATAGGCCACATCCAATACATTCCTGTAACAAACATAATAAGTCCCATTAATATTCCAAGTATTAGTATTGCTCCTTTTTTAGGTACTTTTGCAACAAGTAATAAAAATATAGGCCCAGTTAATAGTGCAACTGCAGGCGGAAGACAATAAGTAAGTACAGGATTACACGCAAAAACTCCTCCGCCTATCATTGTTACTACTAAAAACAAAGCACTAAAAATACCTGTAGTAATAAGATCCTTTATACTTAGTCCTTTATTTTCTTCATATCTAACATTATTCATTTTATCTCTCCTTATATATTTCATTTCATATAAATGATAATAATTATCATTTATATTTTCTGCTCTTTTTTACAGCAAATAGCCCGATTAAAAATTTATTTTCAATCGGGCTATTTGCTCTATAGACTCCAGCCTGTAGCTTCATTTCTTATTTTTATATATTCTCCATAAA
>CAZLOP010000237.1:0-2801 GCA_964561205.1 uncultured Clostridium sp.
ACAAGGGTTATATGTTTTAAAACAAAATATCTTTAACCATTTTGTATCTCATCTAAATACACTAGATGGAATTGCAGTTAAAAATTTAATTTTTATGATATTTTTTATTGGATTCGTATTTAGGTTCACAAGTTAAATGAACTCCTAACCTTTTAAATGTTTGTTCATCAACAGCTGAAATAATAACTGATGAATGAACATCTAAATTCTTTAATTTTGAAACCTGCTTTAATGCAAGCTTTGCATCTTTACTGCTTGCAGCACTTATAGAAAGAGCTATTAAAACCTCATCAGTATGCAGTCTTGGATTTTTGCTTCCAAGACATGTTGTTTTTAAATATTGTATTGGTTCAATAGCAGCTGGTGATATTATTTTTGTTTCATGGTTAATTCCTGCAAGTTCCTTTAGTGCATTTAACAGCATTGCTGCAGAAGCACCTAAAAGCTCACCTGTTTTTCCTGTTACAATTTTCCCATCTGGAAGTTCAATTGCACATGCAGGGTTATTAGTTTCATCTTCACGATTTAAGGCACTTTGGACTACTTTTCTGTCTTTTGTAGAAATTCCTGCCTGTTTTAATAGTAATTCAAGTTTATATACTGCATTTTTAGCATCTTTACCACGCTTAACATCGCAAAGTGCAGTGTAATATCTTCTTATTATTTCCTGCTTTGAAGCTTCTCTGCATATATCATCATCTATTATACACTTACCTGCCATATTTACTCCCATGTCTGTAGGGGATTTATATGGGCTTTCACCTAATATCTGCTCAAACATAGCATTTAAAACTGGAAAAACTTCAATATCTCGGTTATAGTTTATTGTTGTTTCTCCATAAGCTTCCAAATGGAATGGATCTATCATATTTACATCATTTAAATCTGCAGTTGCAGCTTCATATGCAATATTTACAGGGTGCTTCAATGGAAGATTCCATATGGGAAATGTTTCGAATTTAGCATATCCTGCTTCAATTCCTCTTTTATGCTCATGATAAAGCTGAGAAAGACAAGTTGCCATCTTACCGCTTCCTGGTCCTGGTGCTGTAACTACAACTAATGGTCTAGTAGTTTCTATGTAATCATTTTTTCCATATCCTTTATCACTTACAATTAAATCTATGTTAGCTGGATAATCTTCTATTTTATATAGTATGTATGATTTTACATTAAGCTCTTTTAAACGAGTTCTAAACTTATCTGCAGCGGTCTGACCAGAATATTGTGTTATTACAACACTTCCAACCATAAGTCCAACACTTGTAAACGCATCTATAAGACGAAGTACATCTAAATCATATGTGATTCCTAAATCTCCTCTTACTTTATTTTTTTCAATAGCCTCTGCACTAATTGCTATTACTATTTCTGCCTGATCCTTTAAATTAAGAAGCATTTTTAATTTACTGTCAGGCTGAAATCCTGGAAGTACACGTGATGCATGATAATCATCAAATAGTTTTCCTCCAAATTCAAGATAAAGCTTATCACCGAATTTGGAAATACGCTCTCTTATATGCTGTGACTGCATTTCTAAGTACTTATTATTATCAAATCCTATTTTCATAACAGACCTCTTTTCTCTTTCTACTGTAATAATATACATTTAAAAGATTATTATATCACATTGTAAAATTTCTATGAATTATATTATCATTATAATAATAAATTTTCAACTTTGAAGATTTATTAAAGCTGTTATTGTGCCTTAACTTTATTTTTAATTAATTATTAGAAATATATTGTCTGACCGCCTTTAATTTCATACACTTTGCTATCTTTTACTACCCACACCGACATATGCAATGGATTATAGACAAAAGTTCCATCAATAGAAAACTTTAGCTTATCCCATGCTTTTAAATAATCAACAATTTCAATATTAGTTGCATACCATATGTCTTGTTTATTTGCCATAAGATTACAAAATTTCTCAATCTTATTCCATGAATTATCTCGTACAAACTCATAGCTGTGTCCCCATACATACATCAATGCTATTCCACGTTTAGTATTAAAATTCAAAAAGTCTTCTCCATATTTTAATAAATCTTCATCAATATTTCTGCACGTTCCATTCCATTCTAAAAAGTCATCTGGAATATTAAAATCGTGTGTATCATTAACTGTTCTTGAATATTCTATACCACAAGTTTTTAAAACTTCCTTTACTTTTTCATCAAAACATCCATAAGGGTATGACATACCTCTAACTGGATATTTTGTACTCTTTTCAAGTGCTTTTCTGTCTTCATAAACTTCCATTAATGCTTGAGACTTTGGGCATTCTGTTAGTGACACATGATTCACAGTATGACATGCAACTTCATGTCCTTTATAAATTTCATTTACTCTTGAAAGTTCAACTCTCCTGCCATATTTATCATATTTTCTACTTTCTTCATTTTCTATTGTTCCACTGTTTAAATGAAAAGTTCCTTTTATATTATATTTGTTAAAGATATCAATAAGTTTTATATCACAATCACGGCCATCATCATAACTCATTGTTAAAGCTTTAAGTTTTCCATATGGAAATCATCTGTTAATCACAATTATTCCTTCTTTACTTGTTTTTTTATATTTAATTCAGTAACTCATCAATTATTGAAACTAAAAATTTAATTCTTCTCTTGTCATTGTTCCACCCCTCACACTTAATTTTTAATAACATTTTCCACTTTTAATATAGCCTATTACACCCATATTACCATGTATTCACATAACGTATAATACTTTATTATCTTTATACAATATGCTATAATTATTGTTTGAATATTAAATCATTTATGCAATAC
>CAZLOP010000238.1:0-2749 GCA_964561205.1 uncultured Clostridium sp.
TAAAGTATGTTACAATAATAGAAAGAGGTGTCCTGATGAAAAATTCATTATTTATTATAGAAGCAATATTAGGAGCATTAGTAATTATTACAATTTTCATGCAGCCAAGTAAAGCAGATGCATTAAGTGGATTAGTACAAGGTGGAAATAAAGAAACTTTCTTTTCAAAAAATAAATCAAGAACTAAAGAATCTTTATTAGTTAAATTTACAGTATTTTTTACTATTTTATTTGCAATAAATACATTAATCTTAAATATATTATAGTTGACTGAGCTGCTTAATAATAGCGGCTTTTCTCATATATTTTATGAAAATGTTTACATAAGAAGAAATACAAAAATTAAGAATTATACAAAAGAAAGATGAATATATCTAAATAGTAAAGTAAGCCTAATCTTTTATACTACACCATTAAATATTAGAGAGGTGAGAGGTATGAATTTATTATATGTTCCAATTATAATTGGTATTATTGCTATTTTTGTAGTGAGCTTATTAGTTAAAGACATTTTGAAAAAAGATGTAGGAAATGAAAGGATGAAAGAAATCTCTGAATACATTGAAGAAGGAGCTATGGCATTCTTAAAGAAGGAATACTCCTATTTAAGTGTATTCGTAATATTTGTGGCTTTAGCCATACTTATTTTCTTAAGTTACAAAACAGCAATTGCATTTATTGTAGGTGCAGTATTTTCTATAAGTACAGGTTATGTAGGAATGAGAATAGCTGTTAAATCAAATGTAAGAACAGCAGAAGCAGCTAAAAATGGTATAAAGGGTGCATTATCAGTAGCTTTTTCAGGTGGTACTGTAATGGGATTAAGTGTAGTTGGATTAGGAGTAATAGGAGTTAGTATTTTTTCAATAGCTTATGATTTAAATCCTCAATATATAACAGGCTTTGGACTTGGAGCATCTTCAATTGCATTATTTGCAAGAGTTGGTGGAGGAATATATACAAAAGCAGCAGATGTAGGTGCAGATCTTGTAGGAAAAGTTGAAGCAGGAATACCAGAAGACGATCCAAGAAATCCAGCAGTTATTGCAGATAATGTTGGTGATAATGTTGGTGATGTTGCGGGAATGGGTGCTGATTTATTTGAATCTTATGTAGGGTCAATAATTTCAGCAATTACATTAGGCTCAGCCCTTACAACCTTATATGGTAATAATATAGTTATATTCCCAATTCTATTATCATCTGTAGGTATTTTGGCAGCATTAATTGGTATAATATATGTTAAATCATATAAAGGAGACAACCCTCAGAAAGCATTAAACACAGGTAGTACTTTATCAGGAATTTTAGTATTAATATTTGGTTTTATATTATGTAAGGCTTTATTAGGAGAAATAAAAATATTTATCCCAATTATAGCAGGATTAATCATTGGATTAATCATTGGTAAAATTACAGAAATATATACTTCAGCAGATTATAATTCAGTTAAGTTAATTGCAGATGAATCCAAAACAGGTCCAGCAACAAATATTATTGCAGGTCTTGGAGTAGGAATGAAATCTACAGTTGCACCAATTATTTTAATAGTAATTGGAATAATAATTTCTTACTTTGCAATTGGAGGAAATCAAAATGTAACACTTGGTCTTTATGGAATAGCACTATCAGCAGTCGGCATGCTTGCTACAACAGCAATAACAGTTGCTGTTGATGCATATGGACCAATAGCAGATAATGCAGGTGGTATTGCAGAAATGTGTGAACTTGATGAAAGTGTTAGAGAAATTACAGATAAGCTGGATTCTGTTGGTAATACAACAGCAGCAATGGGAAAAGGATTTGCAATTGGTTCAGCAGCACTTACAGCATTAGCATTATTTGCATCATATGCTGAAACAGTTAATCTAAAAAGTATTAATTTACTTGACCCATTAACATTGGTAGGTGTTTTAATTGGTGGTATGTTACCATTCTTATTTGGAGCACTAACAATGCAGTCAGTAGGCAGAGCTGCAACACAAATGGTTGAAGAAGTAAGAAGGCAGTTCAAAGAAAAGACTGGTATACTTGAAGGAAAAGAAAAACCAGATTATTCAAGATGTGTTGAAATATCAACTAAAGCAGCATTAAAAGAAATGATACTTCCAGGAGTACTAGCAATAGTTGTTCCTATAGTAACTGGTTTATTGCTTGGAACAGAAGCATTAGCTGGACTTATTGCTGGTGGTGTTGTAACAGGTGTAATGCTTGCAATAATGATGTCAAATGCAGGTGGTGCATGGGACAATGCTAAAAAGTATATTGAAACAGGAGTTAATGGTGGTAAAGGAAGCTATGCTCACAAAGCAGGAGTTGTTGGTGATACTGTTGGTGATCCATTTAAAGATACATCTGGACCTTCAATGAATATTTTAATAAAATTAATGACAATAGTTTCTGTAGTATTTGCTCCATTAGTTTTAAAATTTGGTGGATGGCTATTACTATTATTTAAATAATATGTAAAAATAGACGAAGCTGTCACATTAGTTTGTGGCAGTTTCTTTTTTATTCTGTAAATTCTGATTTGTATATGTATGTTATAAATAGTTTAATGCAACAGCTCCTTTTTAAATATGTAAGAATTTATTAAAAAAATAGTTAAAAGTGTATTAAATTAATAAAAAATATGGTATATTGTGAATATATTATTTATGGGAGGTATTGATAATGGAGTATAAAATTCAAGGAGAACCATTACCAGTTGTTACATGTACATTGAATGATGGAGAAACAATGATTACTG
>CAZLOP010000239.1:0-2746 GCA_964561205.1 uncultured Clostridium sp.
TTTTAATGATGAGAATTTAATATTCACTAACCCAGAAGAGAATAACAGAATTTCTATACTTCCAGAACCATTACAACCTGAAATTCTAAAATCCAACCTTGTAACCAGCTTTGTTGATTACTCTTCAACAAATATTGTTTTAATAAAAAACACTTTATATTTTTCTGATGATTCTAAAGGCGGTAATCTTTATTCTATTAACGTCTCAGATAAATCATTAACTCAAATTAATAATCATTCTGTCCAAAATTTAACTTCTTATAAAAACAAATTATTTTACACTAACAAGAATGCATCAAATAATTTATATATGTATGATCCTTCTACCAATGAAACTATCCAATTAACTTCTGATACTGTTGGCTCCTTCATAATAAATAACAACATTGTTATTTATCAGAACTTAAGCGATAGTTCGAAAATCTACTCTGTGGATATTGATGGGACAAACAGACAAAAACTTACAGACTATACTGCCAATACATTTACAACTTATAATGGAAAATTAATATTCTTTAATTCATCTGACAACAATAATTTATATGTTTTAGATCCTTCCAATTTGGAATGCAAAAGAATATGCATAATGAAAGGCTTTAATATTCAAAATTCAAATGATACTCTTTATTTTATAAATGGAGATGATTTCAATTCATTATATCAGCTTAATATAAACTTAGAAGATAATAGTGTAAAATACACAAAAATTATAGGAACTAATATAAACAAATATTTTGCTACTGATAAAGGAATTTTTTATGAAACTGCAATAGACGTTAATAACATTAGATTTTATCAAATTGAATCTTAAGATAAAATAAATGGTCTGCATCAAATTTAATGCAGACCATTTATTTTATAATGAATTTACTATTTCTTTAAATTTATTCCCTCTCACCATGAAATTAGGAAACAAATCAAAAGATGCACAAGCTGGTGATAATGTAATAATATCACCTTTTTGAGCAATTTTTCTAGCTATATTTATACTGTCTTCAAAAGTATCCGCTATGGTAATATCTATTTTTATCCCCTTTTCTTCTTCTAATTTATCAAAAACTGTTTTTATCTTGTCTCTTGTATCTCCAACCAATATTAAATGCTTTATATATGGATATCCTTCATTTGCTAATGGCTCAAATGGTATATGCTTATCATATCCACCTGCTATTAAAATAACTTTTTCATCAAATGCTCTAAGCCCCGCTAAAGTTCGTGTAGGACTTGATGCAATAGAATCATTATAATATTTAACACCATCTAATTCTCTTACAAGTTCACATCTATGTTCAACCCCTGCAAAAGTTTCAGCAACCTTTTTCATGGTTTCTATTTTTACATCTTCTTCTGTTGCCAAAAATGCCGCCAAATAATTTTCAACATTATGCATCCCTTTTATTACAATATCACTTTTATTGCATACTTTTTTATCTTTTAAATATAATATTCCATCATTAAAATATGCACCATTTTTTATAATTCTTTTAGAACTAAATTCTTTAATCTGCCCCTTAGCTTCTTTCTCAAAAGAACAGGTTATGTCGTTTTCTCTATTAATGACAAGAACATCATTTGACTTTTGATATAAAAATATATTTTTCTTAGCATCTATATATTCCTGCATATCTTTATGAACATCTAAATGATTTGGAGCAAGGTTGGTGCATACAGCTACATCTATTTCCTGTCTCATAGTCATAAGCTGAAAGCTTGACAATTCTAATACAACTCTATCTGCATCCTTTATTTCTTCTATTTGAGCAAATAAAGGATTTCCTATATTTCCTCCAACCCAGGTTTTATATCCTTGTTCTTTTAGCAATTCAGAAATAATTGTTGTAGTTGTTGTTTTTCCATCACTACCTGTAACTGCGTATACTTTTCCTTTAGTATATCTTACGAACTCTTCCATTTCAGATGTAATATACGCACCTTCATTCTTTACTTTTACTAACGCATCACTATCAATCCTCATTGATGGTGTTTTAAATACTACATCAAATCCTGTTAACCCAGATAAATAATCTTCTCCTAATTCAAGCCTTACGTTCTTCGCTTCAAACTCTTCTGCTACTTTCCCTAAATCAGACCTATTCTTTTTATCAAAAGCTGTTACGTTAGCCTCTAATTTTAGCAAAAAATTTATTAATGGTATATTACTAACACCTATTCCTACTACTGCAACATTCTTGCCATTAATAAATTCCTTAAATTCTTTAAAATCCTTTTTCATTAACAAAACGCCTCCAAATCAGCATATATATAATACTATATCAAATTTCGCTTATTTAAAATTATATCATTTTAATATTACTTATTCCATATAATCACTATTTATTAAAAAAGAGTTGTTCCAAAATTTTTATTTCGAAACAACTCTTTGCTCAACTAAAATTCTAAGCTTTTTTGAATATATTCTTCTAATTCGCTTATCTTCACTCTCTCTTGAGTCATAGAATCTCTATCTCTTATAGTTACTGCATTATCTTCTAGTGAATCAAAATCAAATGTAATACAATAAGGAGTACCTATTTCATCCTGTCTTCTATATCTCTTACCAATACTTCCAGTTTCATCAAAATCAACACTAAATTTTTTACTTAATTCACTATATACTTCTAATGCTTTATCTGATAATTTCTTTGAAAGTGGTAAAATAGCTGCTTTAAAAGGTGCTAATGCAGGATGTAGATGCATAACTGTTCTTACATCTCCACCTTCTAATTCTTCTTCATCATATGCTTCT
>CAZLOP010000240.1:0-2734 GCA_964561205.1 uncultured Clostridium sp.
GCACTTGCAACTTTTCTCTTACCATTATTAGTTAAGTCAGCCATTAGCCCACCTAATGTTACAAGATCTAAATCAGTAATTTCTTTAGCATCTTTTTGAGGATAAACACCTTCTACAACATTTCCTTTTAAGTTTCTATCCATACCGATTGGTTTATCTTTACCGTCACCTGTAACGATAGCATTTTCAAGACCAATAGATAATGACTCTAATAAGAATCTTCTTACAAACATATCAAGATATGTAGGACCAAGATCTAAATGTGCTTTAGCAACAGGAATATATGCTGATAATTTTTTAGCATCAGTTGTAATTTTCTTAAATGCTGCTGCTAATTGTTTTTTGATTTCTTCTGTTAATGCTCCCCACCATGCTGCATCTACATCACCATTGCGAACAATAATTTCTGTAATACCTGTAACATTTTGAAAATTAATTTTTTGTAACAATTCATGATCATGTTCTAATTCATCGAATACACTATCAATAATTGTTCTAGGCATTTCAATTTCAGTTAATGCTGATTTTGTTTTCATAGCATTTGCTAATGATTTATAATATTTTTCTTCTGCTGATGTTAATACTCTAACACCTCTTTTTGATAATATTTCTTTATCATTACTTGCGATTGCTGATTCATATTCAGCTCTAACCTCATTTGCTAATGTATCAAAATAACTTGTAATTTCTTCTACGAAATCTTCTGCGTTCCCTTCTCTGATAGCATTTAATGCTTTACTTTTTAATTCATCTTTTGTAATAGTTTCTAAATCTTTGTTTTTCATTTTAAATTCCTCCCTTATTTCAAATTAAAAAGTGATTTAGTATCACTTTCATCATTGCTATTACCTTCAACTATTTTATTTGAAACAATTAGGTTTGTTTCATTTACCACTTTTGATTTTTCTTTTGAATTTTTTACGATTCTTACTAGACTTGAAAGAGCATTTTGTTGAATCTCTTTACTATCTTCTTTTAACTCGATAATTCTATCGCAGAAACCTTTTTCTAATGCTTCTTGAGCGGTCAAATAAGTTTCTTCATCAAGTAAGTTTCGTAATTCTTCTTCAGTTATTTTAACTTTTGATAAATAACATTGAATTACCGCATCCATTATCTTATCCATATCAGAAGCAACTTTTCTTAATTCGTTAGCATTTCCGATACCAAGAGTCCAACAATTATGAATCATCATAAGAGTATTACTTGGCATGACAATCTCATCACCTGCCATCGCAATTATAGATGCTGCAGAAGCGGCAATGGCATCAACATAAGTAACTATTTTTGATGTCTTGCTTTTTTCTTTTAACAAATTATAAATTGCTACACCTGTGAAAGTATCTCCACCTAACGAATTAATGTGGACATTAATTGTTTTAGCATTTGTTTCATCTAATTTTTTACGAATATCATTTGCTGAAACATCATCTTCCCACCAAGCAAAATCTACTATATCACCATAGATAAATAATTCTGCTTCTTCTGTTTCTTCGTTATCTATGAATTTCATAAATGTTTGTTTCAGGCCTGTTCACCTTCTTTCTCATTTTCTTTGCTTAAATCTGCACTATAATTTTTAGTTATATAGTGAGTATTAGCCCATTCCTCATCTACCTGGTCAAATTTTACAATTCTTCTTACCTCATTAGGACTATAACCATTCCTAATAAGTGCTTCTTGATTAGATGCTGTTTCTAGTATATCGATATGTTTTAATGATGATGTATCAACTCTTAAATATGTTCCAGATAAATAAGCATCTTTCCCATATAATTTACGATTAATTTCATCTTCAAACATATTTGATATTGGATCTAAACAAAAAGTTTGAAAACTCTCGATAGAACTTTTTAAATCTGATAGATTTCCCATAAGTAAACCTTTAGGAATATTAAAAGCAATACCTGTTATTGAGAATATTTCATCAATAAGTTTGTTAATTTCTTCACTATTAGTTGTCGATTTTATTTTATCCGATTCAATGAATTGGAATCCATCTTCAACCGGCATCACTGCATTAGTAGAATCAAAATAACTTTTAAATTTATCGTGAATATATTTTCTTAACTTTTCTTGATCATCGAACTTTTGTGAAAAAGCCGTTGATAATTTAACTTGACCTTTTATTCCACCTCTTTTACTATAATCTCTCATTGCATGAGATAATAGTTTTCCATAAGATGAATATAAACCATCAATAAGTTCTGATACTTTACGATAATTTAATTTTGTATAAAATACCTCATTTTGATAATACTTTTTTCTCATCGTTAATGTTCCGACTTGAACATCAGTAAAATCATTAGGATATAAAACTTTATCGCCTTTACTAAATGAATCTGCAACATAAAAATATCCATTAGCCTGGATAATTAAAACGTCGTTATTATAAACAAGTTTATATATTGCCTGATTCCAGAATTCCTGTGCATTTTGATTTGGATTAGGCTCGATATTAAATAAATAATAATTATCTTTCTTAATTTCTTTGTTTTTATGATAAGTCCTAAATGTACTATTCGCTAAACCTTTAGAAATAAGATTGATTGCACTAAATATAGCCAATTCTTTATAATACACCTCAAGCAAAACATCTGAATCAAAGGTTTCGGATAAATCAGCGATTCCATCTTTGGTAAAAGCAAACTTTAACCAATTAAAAAATCCCATAAAATCCCACCTTTCCTAAAATGTTATTGCACCAAGTAATTCTGCTCCGCTTGTATCAAAC
>CAZLOP010000241.1:0-2734 GCA_964561205.1 uncultured Clostridium sp.
ATTATTAATTCATCTTTTTCTGATGCGTTGTCCGGAGTTTGTTCATCTGCCAATTCTATAATATTAAGCCTACAATAACGTGATAATCTCTTTGAATATTCATCTATGGCCATTTTTAAATATTTTTCTTTTAGTTTTCCAACTGAAATAATTGTTATATTCATAATATTATACAAAGCTATCATCTACTCATATTGATAGTCTTCTTAACCACCTTTCATAAATATGCTGCTTAATATTCTATCCATATTAATTCTTTATAAAAAAATAGACATACTAAATACAGTATATCCAATTTTCAATATAAAATTCAGCATATTATTTTAGTATCCAAAATCTTCGTTCATAAAAATAACATGTATTCTATCCTTATTACCTTGTCTTTTAATTAATGTATATTCATTACATATTCTATCTGAACTTGTGCACTCCATACATTGTCCAATTTTTCTGCAAGGCGTATCTCTATTCAGTCTCTTACCATTAGCAGGCGCTGCATATCTTCTTGTTCTTAATACAGCTTCTTCAACATTACTTACTATTTTGTTTACCCCTGCTATTATAATTACCTTATCTGGCCCATATAACATTGCTGCTACTCTGTTTCCATTTCCATCAACATTATATATATAGCCATCTTCAGTTATTGCATTGGAACTTACAATATAATTATCACAAGAAAATGATTTCCTATATATTTCTTTAATTTGATCCCTTGTTAATCCTTCTTCATATCTATCAAGAAAATTGTATCTGCCATTCCTTAAATATTCAATTATACCAGTCTCAAATAATGTCATAGAGCCACCACATGATACAGATGAATTCTTTGCCATCAGTTCATCAAGTTTTTGTATAAGTTCATTTTTATCATTAACCAGATATCCATTCATGTTATTATTTTTTAATGACTCAATTGTTCTATATATTCTTTGTTCATTTGCCCATTTCAAATTTTCATCCATAATTCTCTCATCCCTATTTCTCTTCCATTCTATTAAGTTATATGAACATTGCTCTTCTCAACACTAGAAAATATAATAAGTTTGCCTAAAACTAATTATCCTTCTAGAAAAGGAGAGAAGAACAATGAACAAAACTAAAGTAAAATATCCTCACTGCAGCTCCAATGGCAAGTGATACTAGTAATAATATGCTTCCTGTCTATATTATAAAAATCCTATTTATTCATACCACAGCATTTTTTGTATTTTTTCCCACTACCACATGGACATGGGTCATTTCTTCCGATTTTTTCAGTATTTCTAACTGTTTTTGAATCTTTGTATTCTTTTTTAATTTCTTCTCTCTTTTCTTCAGAGAAAATTGCATCCCATTGAGGTAATGTATATAAATATTCTGCTTTAGCATCTAACATATTGAAGTATAACTTTTCAAAATTAATATCTAAAACTAATTCAGTATCTGCTTCTAAAGTTTCTAAATCATATGTCTTATTTAAACTGTCATTGATTCCATCAACAAATCCCATTGCAAATTCAATTGTTGAATTATAATCTTTTGCTAAATCATTAATTGTAGTCTTTTTTATTTCTTTATGATTAGCTAACAAATCTTTGTATATATCTGTTTCTAATCTGCCATATTCGTCCCAGAATGCATTTTCACCTTTTGTCTTTACATATTCTACAACCATTTCAGTCCATTGTGTATATAAACTCATTTTAAGTCCTCCTTAAATTTCAAATAAATATATTATAAATTTTAAAACTATAAACTAATATAACTGCTAGGATTATGTCTGCTTGCCATAGTTAATGTTATGTCCTGTTTCTCCTTAATTCCATTTTCATTTAATACATTTAATACTGTCTGATATGCTAAATCAGGCTGATTATTTGTATTACTTAAATGCCCTAAAATAATGTGTTTTTTAGATTTGTAACTAAGAAGATTTACAATTGCAGTTCCACAATCATCATTTGATAAATGTCCAATTTCGCTCAATATTCTTCTTTTTAACTGATAAGGATATGGTCCATATTTAAGCATGCTTATATCATGATTACTTTCAAGCAATATGACTTCTGAATCTTTTATATTGTCATAAATTTCTTTTGTAAATGTTCCAAAATCAGTAGCTACACTTATGCTTTTTTTATCATTACTAACTGTATATCCCATTGGTGCAGCTGCATCATGGGGAATATTAAAAGCCTTTATATTCATATCTTTTATTGTTGTATTTGATCTTTTTTCTATTACCTTAATATTATTCTCTTTTATTTTTCCAATAGAACTTTCCATTGCTGCCCATGTATCACAATTAGCATATATAGGTATATCGTGCTTTCGTGATATTACACCAATACCTTTTATATGATCACTATGCTCATGAGTAACAAATATTCCATCAATTTCACTTGGATTTTCATTAATTTCTTGCAATGCACTATCAATTTTTTTCCCTGGAAGCCCCGCATCTATTAATATTTTGGCATTTTCTGTAGATACAAACATACTATTTCCACTGCTTCCGCTATACAAAGAACAAAATACCATTTTATTACATCTCCACTGCTTTTATTGATTTACTTTTATTCTGCTTACATCAGCACCTAAACCTGTAAGTTTACCTTCTATGTGTGGATATCCTCTATCTATATGTTCTATACTTGTTATTTCTGTTTTCCCTTCTGCAACAAGTCCTGCTATAACCATAGCTGCACCAGCTCTTAAATCTGTAGCTTTTACTAGTGCACCTGTTAATTTT
>CAZLOP010000242.1:0-2721 GCA_964561205.1 uncultured Clostridium sp.
CTATATTTTAGCTGGTGCTAGGTTTGGTTGTTCAGCCAGAAGGCTGAACTGTTACCTTTATGCTACAATTGCGTTCTCCAAAATATGATTCTATAATTAATCTACACATCTATATTCATCTAATTAAGTTTTCTAAATATGTTATAATAACAACAATGTAAGCTGTATATTTTATATATTCAGCTTATAAAACATGTATCTTTTTCATAATCTAATCTCCAATAACACTATCACATGCACTTTCATTAAATTCAACATCAATTATTTTCTCAGTTCTATTTGTTAGCATATCAATACGGCGCTCTTTTTCCAATAAAAACCTTTTATTATAAAACACATCAGCATACTCCAAAACTTTCTGCATCTGTGCACTATCAAACAATGCTCCAATTACACCAGATACAACTGGAATTGATCTACTTATAGTTTTCTGTGCCAGTTTCTTTCCTATTTGTCCAAAAACATCTTTAAATATACTCTTTTCAAGTCCTTTCTGTCCAGCTTTTTCAAGCGCCTTTTTTGCAGCTTTGTTTGCTAATGCTCTCATCTGAACTAAAAATAACTCTGTTCCTCCCTTTGATGCCATTTCTGTCCATCCCTTTTTTACAGTTTGCTTTACTGCTGTAGCCTTGCTTATAAGCATAATTTTACCTATAATACTTGTAATTTCATTATAAGCACTTGACCCAGGACTTAATGCATTTATAAAAACTTCACTTGCTATAATCATTTCAGCAGAATCATTTTTTATATCATATCCATAATGCATTGCGATAGATTGTACTGCTCTATAATATAAAAACGTACTTAAAACTATACTGAACGGTAATCCCCAAAAACCAGCAGCGCCTGTTACTGCCCCTTCAGTAAATGCTGCCCAAAAATCTTTTGTCTTATAACTATTTACTGCCTTTGAAATATCATATCCTCTCATAAGACAGATTTCTTCTATATTAGATATATCACTATCTACTGATACTGCATTAATATTATTAATAATTGCTTTTTCACTAATTGAAAACTTTGCAGCTTGTTGTTCTACTAATTTAAATCCTTTTGATATTACATCCATAGCTTGAGCATATAATTCTTGCTCTGTAACAGCACTTTTTGTATTTCTTCCTAACTCTTTAACTTTTTCTGGAATGAATTTTACTATCTTTTTCCCAGCTTTTGAAACAACACTTGGTTCACATAACTTTTCATATCTTTTACTTAATTCATCAATCGAAGCCTGTTCTTTAGCATCAACTATAGGTGCAGGCAAATTATAAATATCTTCATTTAACATATTTATTTCCTCCATTTTTATAAAATTTATTTTTTTAATTCTTCATGTACTGTTTTATTAAGCTTATCATATGAACAAAGTACTGCTCCAAGTTCAATAATACCCTTTAAAGATATTGTTTTCTGATTACCCTTCTTCTCATTAAGAACCTTTGTATTTAAAACATAAAACTCCCACTGATTCATATCTAATGGGTTTATTGTATTTTCATCTTTATGTTTATGAACACAGAACACATATATATCTGCCTTTCTTTTTACTTCTTCTTCATAAGTATTTGTTTTATAATCATATCCTTTTGTGGGTCTTATTCCAAAATTTATATTTGAATACTTATCTTGGTGCCATGTTTGAAGATAAGCAGATGTTTTTACCTCTATTTTTATTCCATCTTCAGTAAGAATATCATATGCATCCCATTCAACTCTGCATTTATTATCTGTATTAAATGCACTTGAAACTATGTATTCAGCAAGTATTCCTCTTTCTGCATTTCCTATAAGATCTGAATGTGCCCATTTCCAAAAATCAATAAGCTGAAGTTGACTTCTATTCACAAATTTTTCATTGCATGTTTTCTTTTTAGTTTCTATAATATTAAACATTTCTTTCTCCACCTTTTCTACTCTATTTTTTATTATACCATATTATGTAATTTAAAAGGCGAGCATCCTTGGAACTGCTATTGCCTGTACAAATTATGTAGTAGTAGTGATGTCAATACAAAAAGATAAGCGCTGAATAGTGACTTTTTGTATTGACTGAACTGCTACGCATAATTTGTATTAGCTATAGCTGGTCCAAGGTGGCCCTGCCCTCTGCTGCTTTTCCCAAACGCTAACATTCAGAGGGCAAGGACAAGCGAGCCACTCTTGGAGCTTTAGCGACATCCTTTCTTCTGTGCTGCCATTTCCCATTCCGGCCGCTGGCAAGTACATAAAAAATGACAGCAATAGATGCGCAGCAGCTATGCCATTTTTTATGTAACTGCCAGCAGCAGCACCTCTTTATTTTGATTTTAAATCTGTATGTTGAAATAGATGAAACAGGTAAAACAAAACATTAACTTATGCACTCCATCGGGTACCCAAAAAAGGACTAGTTTAATCCTATGCAGGTCTTTGTCCACTTTTGGTTGAAGCCTGCCGGAAAACAATAAGTGGACTTAGAGCTGCAAGGTAATAACCTGTCCTTTTTTGGGTGATGGTTAAAGTGCCAAAAGAAAAATTAATATAATTACTTTTATCTACTTTATTAGCAACTATATACCTTAATATAGATATATACAATACACTTTCATATACATTTACATTTACTATTAATATTAAACACCAATACACCATGACTAATATATTGCAAAATATTAACTTAACAAATCAGATATTATAATAACAATCATATCTATACTTAAATAAAAAACTATGGCTGTG
>CAZLOP010000243.1:0-2715 GCA_964561205.1 uncultured Clostridium sp.
TTAGATAATATATAAAATTTGAATTTAGAAATATTCCCATTTATATGAGAGGTCTTTAACGTTGATGAAATACCTCTAGCTTCAGAAGAATATTCTGCATTTACCATAATATAATGATTAAGTGAATTTTCTATGAAAGCTTCCATACTTCTCAAATATTTTTCAATATCTTGATTTGTCAAAGACAATATAACATTATACGGATCAAATTTAGAACAAAACAAACAAAAAGATTGATCAGCTTCATCATAACCCCATCCATCAATATTTATTTTACGATTTTTTGGTCCAGCCATATCAACATAACCTTTTTGTAAGCACATTGATTCCTCATTTTGCTCAAATAAATCTAAAACATAATCTATGAACTCTTCATCAGCAGTAGTTTCGTTTACTTCAGCTGATGCCATACATTCATTTGATAAAAAACTTCTATACTCATTTATATTTTCCATAGAATTTGCCCTACCCTTCTATTATAAAATCAACCAAATCTTTCTTTAAGATTTGATATTGTACTTCAACAATTGAATTTTTTAAATCCGTTTTAGAAATTTTAGGAAAGCTTTCATTAACTAAATAATATTTTTTTGAAACAGCTCTAAAACAAGTTTTATCATATTCATCATTCATTTCCCAACCAATAGATTTTAATTTTAAAAGTAATAAATCTTCTTCATCTTCATTAACAAGTGACAATAAATCATTTACTATAGTATTTAAAGTCAATCCATTATATTCTTCACTCATTTTTTCAAATTCATAACATACTAATTTACCAGCTTTATCTGAATCTAACTGTTCAATGGATGAAATTTTAATAGTAAAAGATTTTGATAATGTCGATTTGATTTCATACCAATCATCATTTATCGAAAAATCTTTATGAGATTTGTCACATCCACTCCATGCATTTATAGCTTCTTCATAATCATACTTCTTAAATAAGTCTTCCTTTAAAAACAATAGTTCTCCAATTAATCCCATTTGTTGACTTTCAGTTAATGTATTTTTATTTAGTTTATAAAAAAGTTTCTTCCATGAATTATATCTTCTACAAACAAATGTCATTCCTATTTCTTCATCACATATTACTCTAGTCGATTCAACTAAATCATCACAAAATTTAAAAAATATCCCCTCCATACTTCCATCAACTAAATGAAACGATAATTTATATTGACTAGGAGCTAATTCGACAATGTTCACATCTATAGCACTAGTTTTCCTTACTTTATCAGGTTTAACGGGACTAAGAAGAACTAATGTTTTTCTACCTTTTTCGTCTAATCCTTGTAAAAATTGAAGCGGATGTGATGCATCCCAATATCTATATTTATCAAATTCTAAAAAACCATCAAATTTATTTTTAGCATTCATTATTCTTCCTCCTCAGATTCATCATAGTATTGGTAATTATAAGCTAATTCTCTCAATCTTCTCTGTTCTACAATATTAATTTTATACAACTCTCGTTCAGTCATTTGATTTTCATATTCAGGAATACCTAAAGCTATTCCAATAGGTGGAACATTAGCTTTATGATATTTATCAATAACATTTAATGTAACATCATCGTTGCTATTACGATCCAATTCTATTAAGTATATCATTAGAATAGGTTTTCTATCCACAACATCTAACCAACGTTTACCACTTATACTACTTATTGAATTACTTTTATTTGACGATTTAAAATAATTAGAAATTCTTTTAAATTGTTCCAAATTTAACCCGGTCGTTGTATCTGTAGGGTTGTTTAATTGTTCACGTGATTTTTGAATTCTGATATAGTTATATTTCTTATCAAATTTCTTTGAAGTTTTATGGATATTCAAACCTAATTCTTCTATAGAATAAATATTATCATCTGCAGATTTTCGTCCTTCAATAAATGCAATATCCCAAGTTTTAAAATAATTTGAAGAAAATCTATTTAAGAATTCAATCAAACTATCTTTTTCAAAAAGATCATTTGCAGGTGAAACCTCAAAATTCTTAACAATTTCTAAAACACATGAGAAAGATACATTTCTTAATATGGTATTATTAGATACTTGATCTTTTTCAAAACACAAAGAATCACTTTTTAAATATTTACCTAAAATTTCTACAACTTTCTTAAGATTATACTCGTTAATATTAACATCATCAATAATATCACCAGTTGCTATTATTTCACCAAAACCAATAACAGTTTTATAATTAGATACAGCCGTTCTCATTTTATTTGAAGATGTTAATTTCAATGTAGTGCTATCATTTTTAACTCTTATTCCATACTCATTTGGTTTCTTATCAGCTAAACGCATTTTATTTAAATCTTTTTTTAACTCTTCAACTGATTCAGTAATTACAGAATACCACCCTACTAATTCTTCAGGAATATATATTCTAAATAAATCATCATAATTTGTTCTATAACCAAACCATCTTCCCATTTGAAGAAGAACATCATAAGTCTTAGAATATCTAAAAAAATAACTAATACATAACCCTTCTAATGTCAATCCTCTCGACAAAGATAAACCTCCAATAAAGATACTTCTTGAACCTTCCTTTTCATATTCTTTATAATTTATCATCTCAGAATCTTTATTCACTTTAAGCACGTTTACATTTTTATTAGAATTATATAAATTTATTTTAATATCATTCCATTTAAATTCGCAATTAAAATAATGTTTTTTAAATACTTCTTCAACTTCAATCATA
>CAZLOP010000244.1:0-1638 GCA_964561205.1 uncultured Clostridium sp.
TCATGAGGATGTGTTGCAATTACATAATCTAATTTACAAATATGTTTTTTATCAAGATATTTAATAAGGTCCTTTTTGGCAGAAGAAGGGCCGGAATCAATCAGCATATTTTTATTGTTTACCTGAATTAAAATAGCGTCACCCTGACCTACATTAATGTAATGAATATGCATATTTGAAATATTGGGTATATATAAATATTTATTAAATAAATATGTGTAATTGTTTAATAAAAAAATGAATATTATTAATAATATGAAGACAAGCATTGATAAATTTTTGTGTATAAATTTTTTAAAATTAATATGCAAAATGGTAATCTCCTTACAATGTGTAATGTATTTTTTATTATTGACACTAATAGAAAAGTATAATCAAAAAGTGAAATAATATAAAAATGCAAAAATAATAATATAAAAATTGCAAAAAAAGTGTTATAATTAATTTAAACTGCATATTGTTAAAGAAAAATGCAATTTGCCAACATATAATAATTCATCTAGGGGGATTAAAATGAAAAAGGAATTTTCAATGAGCAATGATAAAGTTATGATAAACTTTACTGCAAAATATTGTAACAGTTTTGAGGCTGTATTAGAAAGCGATGGTTTTAGAAGAATACTGGACGTTTATTTAAAAAGAGCTAAAAAGAAAAATACCATTTCATTTAAATATTTAAGTGAAAGTCTTAATAATGATAGTATTATGGAAATAAGAACCAAATTAATTCAAGTAATTAAATATTTAACAGTTATGAGTATTGATGAAGTTCTTGAATACAATAAAAATTTTGTAAAACTTTTATATGATAAAGATTCTTTTATAAGTTTTACAGAAGAGCTATATTTATTTTGGAGAAAGCTGGAGAGATACACAATAATTCACAGATACAAAGTAGAACAAGGTTTGGCAGCTGTAAGTTTTACTGAAGCTAATTCTAATTTTTCAGTGCTAATATTAAAACTGTACAGAAAAGTAGAAAAAAATGTTCTGGGTTATGAACCACAGGTATACAGACAAATACCAGCTGGAGGAAATGCATGTATTATGATACATGAGATGGAATGGGCAAGGCCACAGGGGTATGAAGTTTTAGAGGATATTCCATTTATAGATAAAATTATGTTAGAAACTCCATTTATAACATATCCTAAAAAGAACACAAGAGATGGTATGTTTGCAGAAGTAAAATATAATCCTCTTGAAAATGCACAGATTAATAAGGAACATTGGTTCTGTTATCCTGCTAAAATAGGCGGTATGCTTATATTTATTTATTTTCACAGAGATTTTATGGCACATGGAATTACATTGTGTAACTTATTTGAAATGGCAAGAAGTGAAGAAATTAGAGGAAGAAAGCCAGAAATGATATATGTTTTTGGTGCAACAGATAATGGAGAAGAATTACAGACTGTTTTCTATGAAGATATAAAAAATGATATTATGCTTGGTTATGTTAACTATTCAGAAGAGATAGATTATTTTGGATACATGAAGAAAATGACTCTTACTTTATATAATTTATTAATGATAAAGAAAGGAAATCTTCCAATTCATGGTTCTATGGTAAGTGTACATTTAAAGAGTGGAGAAAGTGCTAATGTTGTTATCATGGGAGATAGTGGAGCTGGAAAA
>CAZLOP010000244.1:1650-2710 GCA_964561205.1 uncultured Clostridium sp.
TGAGGCTTTCAGAAGTTTAAGCGAAGATTATATTTCAGATATGATTACTGTATTTGATGATATGGGTACATTTAAAATTGAAGACGGGGTGATTAAGGGATATGGAACTGAAATAGGTGCATTTGTAAGACTTGATGATTTAGATCAGGGATATGCATTTAAAGAAATTGATAGAAGTATATTTATGAATCCAGATAAAGTTAATGCACGATTAGTTATGCCCGTTGCTTCATATAAAGAAATCAATAAAGGATATCCAGTAGATTTTTTCTTTTATGCTAATAATTATACTGATGTTGAAGAAAATGGTAAATATCTTACTTATTTTGAAGATGCAGAAAGTGCAAAGGAAGTATTTAAAGCAGGAAGAAGAATGGCAAAAGGTACAACAACAGAAAAGGGTCTTGTTGAATCATACTTTGCAAATCCATTTGGGCCTGCACAAAAATCTGCAGAAACAGATGTACTTATAGATAAATTCTTTAACTTTATGTATAAAGATAACAAGGTTAAGGTCGGACAGATAAGAACATGTCTTGCAGTTAGCGGAAAAGCAAAAATTGGTCCTAAAAATGCAGCAATAGAATTATTTGATGAAATAAAGAATAATGTAGAATGTAAATAGCAATAAAAATGGAGCTGTGGCATTAAGAAATTCAATTACAATCTTTGTGCAGCAGCTCCTTTTTACTTTAAATAGCGTTATCTTTCATAAAGAAAGATAAACCATAAATACTGCTTAATCCTACTAAACCATAAATTATTCTTGAAATTATTGAATAAGTTCCGAATATTGAATCAACTAAATTAAACTGGAAAAAACCAATTAATCCCCAGTTAAGACCTCCAATAATAATTAAAATAAGAGCAATAGTATCTAATACTTTCATATAAAAACACTTCCTTAACAATTGATATAAGTTTTTTCACTTTTATTTTGTGCAGGAAGTATTATTTTATACATTTAAAATTTATTGGTCATATATATGATCTATGTGTTTTAATAAATCAGAATTTAACGATATTAAGTAAGAACTAAAAACTAAGAACTAAGAGTTTT
>CAZLOP010000245.1:0-2703 GCA_964561205.1 uncultured Clostridium sp.
AAGGAGTAGATGTTTTAGATTGTGGTATACCTATTTTATCAATGCATTCTCCTTTTGGAGTTAACCATTTAGCAGATGTATATTTGTACATACTACCATCATTTAAAGTAGATGTTTGCTGAACCTTTCCTTTACCATAGCTTTTTTTTCCAACTAAAGTTGCATTATAACTTTCTTTTAAAGCTGCCGCTAATATTTCTGATGCTGATGCAGAAGTTTCATTAATTAATACTACAACTGGATAACTTTTATAATCTTTTGTTTCATCTTTAAATACTTCTTTAGATTTTTTACTTTCTAAAGAATAAATGGTTTTTCCCTTTTCTAAAAATAAACTTGCTATATCTGAAGCTGTTTTTAAATAACCACCTGTATTATTTCTTACATCTACAATCAAATTATCTATTCCTTCATTTTCTAATTTGTTTATATGTTCTTTAAATTGAATATAAACTGTATTAGAAAATGTCGAAATATAAATGTATCCTGTTTTTTTACCATTATTATTAATTATTTCCGATTCCACAGCTGGAATATATAATTCTTTTTTTTCTATTTCAAAAGATAATTCTTGTTCATTTCGTTTAACAGTAATTCTAGCTTTAGTTAATTTATCATCTTTTTTTATTTCTGATGCTATTTCTCCTGCTGTAAAAGTTGTTACATCACGATCATTAATTTTAATTATTATATCTCCAACTTGTAATCCACTAGCTTGTGCAGGAGAATTTTCAAAAACTTTATTTACTTTATTTCCTTCAATTAGTTCTACACCAATCCCTTGGTATTTTCCTGCAAGTTTTTCTGCTAATTCTTCAGTTTCATCTTCATTTAAATAAGTTGTATAATCATCACCTAGATATTCAAGCATTGCATCAATAGCTTCATCAATCATTTCTGACTTATTAACATCCTGATAATAATTGTCTAAAACAGAATTATATACTGTAATAAATTCTTGTAAAGATTCATCGCTTGGATTGATTTGTTCACTTTCTTTTTGATTATTATATAAAATTACTCCCGTAGTTAAACTAGTAGTAAATGCTGTAACTATTATTACTATTATTAGGTTTATAAGTCCAAACTCTTTTTTGTTGTTCAACATATCACCTACCATCCAAAATGATTGTATCACAAATAAATATAAAAAGTAAGTCTTTCGGCTTACTTAACAACAATATTAACAATTTTATTTTTAATTACAATGATTTTAACTATTTCTTTTCCATCTGTATGTCTTAAAACATTTTCATCATTAATAGCTTTTTGTTTAATAGATTCCTCATCTTCATCTATACTAATTGTAATCTCCCCACGTACTTTACCATTAACTTGAACCGCAATTGTAACGTTGTCTTCTTTTAATTTTGATTCATCATATTCAGGCCATTTTTCATAAGATATTGTTTCATTATGCCCTAATAGTTGCCATAATTCTTCTGTAATGTGAGGAGCTATTGGATTTAATAATTTTAAGAATCCTTCTTTATATTCCATTGGAAATTTATCTTCTTTGTAAACAGCATTTATAAATACCATCATTTGACTTATTGCAGTATTAAAATTTAAAGTTTCATAATCTTCTGTTACCTTTTTAACGGTTTGATTATAAACTTTTTCTAAATTTTTATTTTCTGATTCTGTTTTTTCTATTTCAGTATATAATCTGTAAATTCTATCTAGAAATCTTCTAGAACCTTGAGCAGCTTCATCATTCCATGGTTTATCTGCGTCAAGTGGCCCCTTAAACATTTCATATAATCTTACTGTATCTGCACCATAGTCTCTTACTACATCATTTGGATTGACAACAAATTTTGGATAACGTTTACCCATTTTTATTCCATTAGATCCTAAAATCATTCCTTGGTGCACTAATTTTTTAAATGGTTCAGCAACAGGAACTATACCTTTTTCATATAAGAAGTTATTCCACATTCTTGAATATAATAAGTGTCCTACTGCATGTTCTGGTCCACCTACATATAAATCTACTGGCATCCAATGTTCTAATAATTTCTTATCATCTAACTCTTTATCGTTATGAGGGTCAATATATCTTAAAAAATACCAACTTGAACCAGCACTACCTGGCATAGTTGAAGTTTCTCTAACTCCTTTAATGCCATCAATTTCAACATTTTTCCAACTTTCTGAGTTTTCAAGCGGAGCTTTACCATTCTTACTTTTATAATCATCTAATTCTGGTAATATCAATGGTAATTCTTCATCACTTAAAATTATATCTCTACCATCTTCCATGTGAACTATAGGAATTGGTTCTCCCCAATATCTTTGGCGAGCAAATATCCATTCACGTAAACGATAATTTACTTTTCTTCTTCCAACTTTTAATTCTTCTACTTTTTTTGTGATAGCTTCTTTAGCTTCTTCTACAGTAAGGCCATTAAATTCTTCTGAATTTATTAATCTATATCCTTTATTTAAATAATCTTGTTTTTCAAATGCGCACTCACTGACATCTTTTCCATCAATTACTTGAATCATAGGAATATTATGATATGTCGCATATTCAAAATCCCTTTGATCATGTGTTGGAACAGCCATTACTGCACCAGTACCATAACTAGCAAGTACAAAGTCTCCAATAAATATAGGTACTTCTTTATTATTCAATGGATTAATTGCCATTATACCTTCTAATTTAACTCCTGATTTACCCTTATTTAATTCTGTTCT
>CAZLOP010000246.1:0-2698 GCA_964561205.1 uncultured Clostridium sp.
ACACCTAATTTTCTATTGAAAATTTTTGCTTCTATATACTTTGTTTATATTTTATCTCAATTAATAAATAATTTCCACCAAATGTTTTATAATGAACATTTTCCATTATACTCCTATAATCTTTTAATAATAATTTATATAATACTGAATGCAGCTTCACCACACTTTATATAACTTTTCATTAAAGCAATCATTTTATAAATTCATATACGCTAAAAAACTGTCTGTGAATTTTCACAAACAGTTTTTTTAAGTTTGCATATCTGCAGCACAAAATAATTTTATTTCAATTATGATTATTTTGTACTTTAATATATGGATAAACCTTATGCAAATTAGAAATCTGCATAAGGTTTATCATATATTTTATTATTATTTATTAAAGGGCTTATTAAAATTTATATATAATCTATTGTTTATAGAGGTTTTGTTAATTAATATTTTAAATTCTAAGCTTATAATTAATTTGGGATTATTGAGTAATTTATTATTTTTATCTTTATTCTGCTACATTACTTCCATTAGCCGCCAATTCATTTTCATAACTCATGCTATCGCATTTCTTGAAAAATGGCAGATAAACAAATACTGATAAAATCAATATTGCTGCTTGTAAAATAGCTGTTCTAACTCCACCAACTAATAATCCTGAAATTATAGCAGGAGTAGTCCAAGGTACTAATACACCTCCAAATGGTGGAACAATGCCTGTATAGATAGCAAAATATAGTATTACTCCTGATATAACAGGCATACTTATAAACGGAATTGCCATCATTGGATTCATTACTATTGGAGTACCAAATAATACTGGCTCATTAATGTTAAATATTGCTGGAACTACAGACAATGTACCTAATTGTTTAAATTGAGCTGATTTTGACAGAAATACCATACATATTACAAAACCTATTGTCATACCTGAACCAGTTACTGTCATAAATTGATCTAAAAATTGTTGTGTTACTATATGTGCACCATTAGCAAGTGTAAGTTCTTTTCCTGCTGAAACAATTGCACCATTTTCAAATGTGTTTGATGTTAAGATAGGTGTCATTATACCACTAACAATCGTAGCTCCATGAACACCAAAAAACCATAAGAATGGAATTAATACTCCCATTGCTATTACTCCGCCTAATGAATCTGTCATACCTTGTAATGGAGTTTGAAGAACTTTATAAATTAATTCAATAAATGTTGTATCATACATCTTTAATACTGCATATAAGATTGTAGCACCTGTAATAAGAACTGCTCCTGGTATTAATGCTGAGAATGAATCTGCAACACCTTGAGGAACACCTGCAGGCATTTTAATTCTTATATTCTTTTTCATAAACCATGAATAAACAGCTCCTACAATAAGACCTATAATAATTGCTGTAACCATACCCTTTCCACCAGTCCAGTCCATAGGAATTACACTTCCTACTTTTGTACCGTCTTCTGTTATAACATATGAATTAGTAGTTAAACAAAATATTGAAAATGCAATAACTCCTGCTGATAAAGGTTCATGTCCTTCATTTTTTGAATATACATATGCTATTCCCACACATGCAATCATAGCCATAACTCCCATTGTTGCTCCATTTGCCTGAAATAATGGACCATCCCATCCCCTTGATGAAACGAACTCAGCTGCCGGCTTATATGGAAGCTGTGCTAATAGAAGAAATACTGAGCCTATAAGTGTTAATGGCAAAGTATATATTATTCCATCTTTCAATGCAATAACTGGTTTTAAATTTACAAATTTCATAATTGCTGGTACAAATTTATTATTTAATGTATCACCTAATGATGACATATGATTTCCCCCTTAGTTATTAAATTTATAAAATAAATACGTATCTAAGTTATGCTTAAATTATATCTCATTATTTTGTAAAAGTAATCATTTTCAACCCCTAAAATAACACGTTTCAGTAGTTGTATCCCGTTACAGGAAAGTATCATTTTGTTACATGGTTATATAAAAAAATACATACATAAGATTCTCTTAATTATGAAATCTTATATATGTATTCTAAAAAACTTATTTATTGTTTCTTTCATTATACAGCCTTTTACCTACCATTTCTAATATGTAAATCACAGGAATATGACTGGTTATATCTATATCTCCTATTCTCTCCTGAGGTATATAATATGAAATATTGAAATCAGACATTTTAGCTATTGTACTGTTTTCACTGTTTGTTATACTTGCTATAATACACTTTTGCTTTTTTAATCTGTTTATAGCATTTATTATTTCAACTGTTTCTCCTGATTCTGATATTACAATTACAAGTGCATCTTTACATATTTCAGTATTTGTCGGGTAAAACAAATCATCTATATACATTGTAAATTTTCCTATGGAAGATATGTACCTTGATGCATATTTACCAACTATTCCTGAAAGACCTCCTCCCATAAATACAACATTAGAATTGTTATTTATCATCTGAGAAAGCTCGTTTATCTTTTCCTTAAATTCTTCACTCATTAACCTCTTCATATTATCCATTATTATAGAAGAATCTTCACTTACTTTTGTTTTTTGCTTTTCTTCCATAAATAATTTAAACTTAACTTTAAATTCTGTAAACCCACTGCATCCCACTTTCCTGCAAAATCTTATTACTGTAGTAGTAGATACATGAACTTGCTTTGACAAATCAAGTATTGTCATATACATAACTTTTTC
>CAZLOP010000247.1:0-2695 GCA_964561205.1 uncultured Clostridium sp.
TTTAATCCAACTCATATCCATTTTAAATGTCCTCCTAATCTCTTTTTAAATTAATGTATTCATTTTTTGTTTCAAATGGTCTGAAGGCTTTTCCTCCGCCATCATAGAACTTACCAAAATATTCAACATAAGTTAATCTTAATGTGTGAACATATCCACTTAATAATGATAATCCTAAGTTAACTGTCTGGAAAATTACAAATATTAATGGTCCGATTAAAAATACTCCAATAGGACCCGGAATCATCTTCATAATCAAGTTAACAGCACCTGCTATTGATCCACCTGATAATCCAATAGCCATAAGTCTTGTGTATGATACTAAATCACCTACATAACTTGTTATTCCATATAATTCATATAAACCAGAACCAATTTTACCACCAATTGAAGCAGCGCTTCTACCCTGAGTTAATACAATAAGTACAGCACCAATTATAGCTCCAACCTTACCAATTGTACCCATTGCAGCATTTCCTGTATACATTCCACCTGCCATAACACCAAGAGAAATCAAAGTTATAAGCCATGATCCTGAATCCATAAATGCATCAAGTGGTTTACCAACTTTAATTAGTACAGCTGCCTTAATACATAATCCAAATACTATTTGAATTGCACCAAATACAACTGACATGGCAAGTATTGTCATAACATCATTTGTTGTATCAATTAAATGGGGAACTTTAATTAAATCACCAAAATATCCACCATATAATACTCCAAATGCGATTGTTGGGTAACTTAGGTAATGGAAGAATTTAATCATCTTCTTCATACCATCATCAAATTTGAAATACTTAAGTGCAAGTAATGTTGCTATAAGCATAACAATACCATATCCTGCATCTGCTACCATCATTCCAAAGAAAATTAAATAGAATGGAGTAACATAAGGTGTAGGATCAATGAAGTCATATCTTGGAAGTGCATACATTTCAGTTACTGACTGGAATGCATCATTTAAATCATTGTTTTCCAATTTTATTGGAACATCTTCGATTTCTTCCTCTTTAACTTCTTCATAATTTAAATAATAATCTTCACCTAAAACTTCACTGCAGATAGATTCAAGTCTGTTGTTGTATTTAGTTGGTACCCAGCCTCTTATCAATGTAGTACTGTCTGTTTTTAAGAAATTTGTACTAATTGCTTTTCTTCCTACAACATTTTTTAAGTATTCATATACTAACTGCAATGTTTTCATGCTACCTTCATATCCTGCCAATTCTTCTTTTATAATGAATTTTTCTGAATCGATATGACCAATTCTGTCATTATAATCATGAATAGCTTTCAATGGAGTTTCACTCTCGTCTGTCTTAAATGGAGTAAAGCCTACCCCTCTAAGTGCCTCTTCAACACTTTCTTTTACTGCATTATTACATACAGCAATGAAATAAGTGTCCTGGTTGCTTTTTGAAATAACTTCAACATAGCAGTCATTAGTAGCGCTTACTAATTCATTTTCATATTGATTAGCAACACTTCCTAAGAAATAAGAAGTTTCTTTTAATTCTTTTAATGATCCTAATGGAACATCAAGAGCTTCATAAGGCTGTAAACTGTTAACAATATTTTGAAGCTTTGTTTTTTCATTATCCAGTTTAGCTAACCCTTCTTCTTTTTCTTTTACTTTGGTATAGATAGCTTCCCAGTCACTATTTTGAACTTTTTCATTCAGTTCATCCATAGTTAAGGTTGCTTTTCCTGTACGCAAAGCTTTGATTCCTGACTGCTTAGGCACATAGTTATTCAAAAATTGTAGGGCAAATTTTACTTTTGATAACTGCTCTTCATACTTTGCTATGTCCGCATCAATTGCGTCCTTTTGTAATCCTTCAAGCGCTTCGTTATTGTCTAGCAGTTCTTCATCCTGCAAGTTAATAAATTCAGCATTTGAGAATTCCTGAAGTTTTTCAAGTAATGCATCCTTTTTTGATTCAAAGGCAAGCAAAGTGAATTTATTCATTTTAACTATTGCCATGAACTTTCACTATCCTCTCAACCACTAATTTTACAGCATTATTTTTCTTTTCTTCAGAAAGATTTAGAATTTCTGAAGCCTCACTTTTACCTTTACTTAAAATAGGCTCAGCTTCTTTGTTTCCTTCACTAATGGCTTCATTCATTAGTGCAGCAGCTTTTTCTTTTGCTTTAGCTAAAACATCATCATATTTTGCCTGTGCTTCAGAACTTGCTTTTTGAACAATTTCCTTGGCTTCTGCTGTTGATTTTTTTACTAATTCTGATGCTTCTGCTTCAGCTTTTTTAATTTCTTCTATTGCTTCTAATGCCAAAATATCACCACCTTTATCCCTTAATAAAGAAAATAATATATATTAATACTTTATATAGTATTAATTACTTTGTAATATTTTTAATTATACAATGCTTATTTGTTTTTTTCAATACATTTGTCCTTCAATTCACAAAATGTTATTAAAACAGAACTATTTTTTTATATTCTCAACATTTTCTAAATAAACAACATTAGAATTATTATCAAAAAGACAATAATATTCACCTTCAATAATAATATGCTTTTCAACATATTCCTTAATATTGATATTAAATTTTTCTAAATACCATTCCTTAAATGAGTATTTTTCTCGAAGCTGCTCTTTTATAACTCTTTCTTCATCTTTTTCAATAGATTTTTTTATAAAATTAGGCAAGCCTCTCTTCTTATTAT
>CAZLOP010000248.1:0-2685 GCA_964561205.1 uncultured Clostridium sp.
TACTGCAAAAGTGTGTGCATCTTCGCGGAGCGTTTTATTTGATAGGACAGAACTTTCCTATCAAATAAAAAAGACATAAGAACCATGTCCCTATGCCTTTCATTCCAGCCAAAAGTATAGCTTTTTACTTTATTTAACTACTTTTTTACTTTTCATACCTAATAAAAATCTTGTTACCTCAAATCGTTTTGCAATCTCATAACATGCAATTGTGATGATAAAAGAACTACACATAATAACAACAAATTGCAAATATGGCATATTTACAATAGGCATTACAAAATATCCAACTATTACAATTACAGATTGATGTATCAAATATATTGGAAAAGTTGCCTTTGCAAAATATTGGGTATATTTATTAGAAAAATTAAGAAAACCCTTGCCAACTGCTAAAAAAGTTAATATTCCTACCCAGCCATATATAAAATAAACAAGTGTCCATATTATATCTGCAATTTTGCCATATACTCCCGGTGCCTCATTCCACATTGGCATTGTTAATGCCATACTGCCTCTTATTACCATAAATACCAAGAAAACACCAACCAACAGCTTCCAATTCTTTTCTAAGCACTTTTCTGTCTCGTCCTTACTAAATACAAAATACCCCAATAAAAAATATGCCATAAACTCAGTCAAACTCTTCCCACCTATATTTAAAATGGACTCTGCTACCATAATTATTAAAAAAAGTGGCATAAGTTTTGCCAAGGTTATTTTTTCCCCTTTTATAGCTATATTTTTCTTATGACAAGTATAAATTATAGGTGCTGAAACAATTGATATAATAAATAGATATAAAATAAACCATGTATGACCTGGTGTAAAATGACCATCTGCTCCCACCCAATCAGTGAGTTTAAAAAACTCCTTAAAATGAGCAAAATACCCTAATGCATATCCATTATAAACACAATCTGCAATAAAGGTTTGTACCGGAACTATTAGAAATAATGCCGCCACAAACGGAATCAATAACTTATGAACTCTCTCTGATATGTATTTTCCCATAGTCCTATGCTTTAGTGCAAATGACGTTGACATACCCGCCATCACAAAAAGAAGTGACATCCACCATGGATATACCAAATATAATATCATTGAAGCCCCTGCTAATGGTTCTCCTCGTAAATACCACAGTTCATTATAGTTATTATAAATCATTGCTGTATGAAACGGAAATAACAACAGAATGCAAATAATTCTTATAACATCAATATAATTTTTTCTCATAATATCCCTCTTTTTTCTAATTACAACTTTTCAACTAAACTATCAACATACTGAACCATAAAGGAATCCAAATCCTCTGTTACAATAGCTGTCAACTCTCTCCAAAAGGCTGGCTGAGTAAGCGATGATAATAACGATAAAATATCAATCTTACATTCTATTTCACTTATTTCTGGCTTGATTGACTGTATCATATATGCAAACGCCTTAAACTGTAATTCTATACGTTCTTTTGTTTTTGCATCAATTTCATAATTTTGATACATTACCTGCTCAGAACGAAGTATTCCTGTAGATGACATTTCTTTTTTCAAAAAACGAAGACAAAATCCCTTTGCCTTTTCCTTAGTCATTTCATTTTCTGCCAAAATCTCTCTACAAATTACACAAAGTTCTTCCCAATACAGCTCCATCATATACGCAAATAATTCCGCTTTACCACCGAAATAGTAATTGATTGCCGCTACATTTACATCTGCTGCTTTTGTAATTTCGCGAACAGATATGGAATTCATATCCTTTGTTTTTAATAATTCAAATGTTGTCTTTACTATTTTTTCTTTTATATTTTCATCCATTTTTAATCTCCCATCTTAAACGCGCATTTAAAACAGTTGTTTGAAATATGTGTTTAATTTTACTCTTATATTTTTTAATTGTCAATAAATTTCTTGAAATTTTTTAACTGCTAAATTCAACGTTCTTCTGTTCATTTGCAATATTTCTATTTTTTTCATACTTTTTCCAATAAAAAAAACATATATATTTTTTTCTATACAAGTATTATTTGATATAAAATAAATGTTACCTAATTGTATTCTTTTAAAATCACAAACCTGTTCTTCTCACTCTCTATAATACCTTCTTTTCGCATTTTACTAATCTCTGCGGATAACCCACTCCTATCTACTTCCAAATAATCCGCTAGTTCCTGTCTATCAAATGGTATAGAAAAATTATTACTGTTATTCTTTTTCGCCTGGAGCAAAAGATAGGTCATTAATTTCTCCCGTGTGCTGCGTTTTGATGTCACTTCAATCTTTTGATTAAACATCAAATTCTTTGTAGACACATCCTTAAGTAAATTAAAAATCATTTGTCTGTGAAAACCACATGAGTTATTGCATGTACTTATAATTCTGGTAGCATCAATAAGCATAACTTCTGTATCACATGTAGCTACTACATCTATCGGAAGCTTATCTATTCCGGCACAGGCAAAGGATTCTCCAAAAATATGCGAAACACCAATATCTGCTACAATACTTCTGTTGCCAAAATAATCATTTCTGATAATTTGTACTTTTCCTAAAAGAACAATTCCAATCAAGTTCGCCTTATCTCCCTCACATAGTATTCTATCGCCTTTTTTACAAGATACCCTCTTAATATTAAGGCAATCTAACATAATTTTTAAATTCTCTTTCTCTATGTCCATAAATAGTGGGC
>CAZLOP010000249.1:0-2683 GCA_964561205.1 uncultured Clostridium sp.
ATTTGTGATAAAACCAGAAAATGATAGACTTGCAGTGAAATATATATTCAATAAAGTTTCAGCCTCTAAATTTCCTTGAATATATATTTTAGCTGCAAGTCTATTATTTTCGTTGTTTTACCACTATGCTAAGTTCTATGTAATATATTTTAATTATTTAATACTTACAGTTTTAAACTCTATTGTATCAAACTTATGATGTGAACTTGAATATTCGAAAGGCTTACCGTTATCTAAAAAGCCAACCTGATCTACTGTTAAAACTGGATAAGATTCATCTATCTGAAGCCATTCTCTGTCTATTTCATTTGGTCTTGCAGCCTTTATTGTTCTGTGGGCACTTTTAATTTTTAATTTTAATGTTCCTTCAATATATCCATATATTGAACTTTCTAATACATCATTTTTTATGCCTGGAATTAATGAAATAGGCATATATGTATATTCAACAACTACAGGATTATCATCACTATATCTTGTTCTTATTATATGATAGACAAAATCTTCCTCTGTAATTCTCAATTTTTCTGCAATTTCTGCTGTTGCATTAATTACTTCAAATTTTGCAATTTTAGACTTTATCTTATCCTTTTTATGACTAGCTGAAAAACCTGAAAATTGTCTAGACATACTTAGTTCCTTAGCTTCAACCGAATCTACATCCTTAACAAATGTTCCTGCACCTCTTCTTTTTACAACCAAGCCATCATTAACTAATTCATCAACAGCTTTTTTTATTGTTATTCTGCTTACATTATATTTTTCGCACATATCTTTCTCTAATGGAAGCTGCTCATTAACTTTATACTTTCCATCAACAATATCTTTTCTAATCTTTTTTGCTATTTCCTCATATTTAGTCATAATATACTCTAAACCCCCTAATAACATTCATTAGTTAATTATATAATAACATCACTATTTATATTATATACTTTTTTTTTTTTATGTTAAACAGGTATTTTTCTTGTTATTGTAATTATTACAATTTTTCTCTTCTTTTTGTTGATTTAATAAACAATTTTTTTAATTGTTCTGTATCATTCTTCTTTATGGCTTCTTTTATCCTATCAAGTTCATTCTCAAAATTCTCAATACTAGTTAAAAGATTGTCCTTATTTTCTAAAAATAACTCTGACCACAAATCTTCATTTATATTTGCTATTCTTGTTAAATCTCTATAGCTGTCACCTATAAAGCTGCCTGTTTCACGACCTTCAATATCACTGTTTATAAGGCTTACAGCAATTGCATGAGGAAGCTGGCTTACAAAACCTATCATTTCATCATGATATTCAGGAGTAATCTTTTTTACTCTTTTAAAACCTAACTCAAAAACTAATTTTTCAATAAAATTAATGCTTTCCTGCTTATTTCTTTCAACTGGGGTTAGTATATAATTTGCGCCTTTAAATACTTCACTTGATGCAAAATCAATGCCTTTCTTTTCACGGCCTGCCATAGGATGTCCAAAAACAAAATCTATATTATCTGGTAGTACTTTTAATATATCATCAATAAAGAATTTCTTTATTCCTGTAGCATCAGTTATTATTGCACCATCTTTAAAATTATTTTTATTTGCAAGGATAAAGTTCTTAACAAGTCTTGGATATAATGAAATTATAATCAAATCAGCATCTTTTACAATTTTACTTCCATCAGTATATCCCTTTTTTATAACTCCAATTTCTTCAGCTTTTTTTAAGCTTTCTTCATTGATGTCAATTCCATAAACATCTTTATATCCGGCCTCCTTTAAGGCCATAGTAAAAGAACCTCCAATTACACCTAAGCCTACAACTACTATTTTCATTTCCTGCACCGCCTTTTTACTTTTGCCATTACATTTTATTTATTAATATACATTTCAAGTGCTTTTATTCCAAGAATATAGCCATTTTCACCAAATCCGCACATTTGACCAATACATGCTGGTGCAGTTACTGATTTATGTCTGAATTCTTCTCTTGTATGAATATTTGATAAATGAACTTCTACTGTTGGTATAGAATTTCCCTTTATAGCATCATGTATTGCATAGCTGTAATGAGTATAAGCTCCTGGATTAATAATGATTCCATCAAATTTTTCATAATATGCTTTTTGAAGCTGATCTATAATTTCACCTTCACAATTACTTTGGAATAAAGTTAGTTCATGTCCTCTCTTTTTTCCTTCTTCTTCAATGAATTTGCAGATATCTTCAAAAGATTTGACACCATATATGCCTTTTTCCCTTACTCCTACCATATTTAAATTAGGCCCGTTAATTATCATTATTTTCACAACTATTCCTTCTTTCAGCACTATCTATTTTGTTCTTTATAAATCTTAATTATTTCATCTCGTAAAGTATATAAATCACGATTGTTTATTACTATTTTATCAGCTGCCTTTTTATATAATTCGTATCTTTCATCGTATAACTTAAGAACTTTATCTGCACCGTCTTTTAATAAAGGTCTTTTAGATATATCAACATCACCAATGATATTTTTTACTGGTCTGTCTATAAAAATTATTATTCCAGTCTTTTTTAGATTTTGTATATTTTCTTCTCTTTTTACTACTCCTCCGCCAGTAGATATTATTATATTACTTTTTTCTGATAGTTATATGCATGCTTTACATTCTATATCTCTGAAATAATCTTCACCATTCTCAAAAATCTCACTTATTT
>CAZLOP010000250.1:0-2677 GCA_964561205.1 uncultured Clostridium sp.
TATCCAGATGATATAATAAGTGATGTTCAGGAAAAATTTGTTGTAGCAGAAATTGTCCGTGAAAAAGCATTAAGAATATTACGTGATGAAGTGCCTCATGGGATTGCTGTTGATGTAATTCAAATGAAACAAAATGAAAAAGGAAAATATAATATAGAAGTAGATCTTATTTGTGAAAAAGATTCACATAAGGGCATAATAATAGGCAAGAATGGTCAATGCTTAAAGAAAATAGGTGAAAGTGCACGATACGAAATAGAAAGGTTTTTAAGACAGAAGGTAAACATTAAAATCTGGGTTAAAGTAAGAAAAGAATGGCGTGATAATAATAATCTATTAAGAGAACTTGGATACAAAAAGAGCAGATAATTATGTCTCAGCAGTCTTTATTTAAAACACGGGCAGTAATAATTAAAACTCAGGATTTTAAAGAAAATGATAAGCTGGTATGGATATATACAGAAGAGCTTGGGAAAATAACTGTTATTGTAAAAGGTGCCAAGAAAAGCAAAAGCAGATTTTTGTCTCTTACTCTTCCCCTGTGTTATGGAGAATATATGATATATAAAGGAAAAAGCTTATATAATCTTCAGGAAGGACGAATATTAAATTCTTTTCAAAGCCTTTTAGATAATTTAGATAAACTTACATATTCAACATATTTATGTGAACTTATAGATATTGCATGTGAACCAGATGAAGTAAATAAATATCTTTTTAAAGATCTTGTAGAAACATTATATTTATTAAACACAGATGCATTAGATTATGAGCTGCTTTTAAGAGCATTTGAACTAAGGCTGTTGAGAAGTACAGGATATAATTTGAATTTAGAAACATGCAGTATATGTGGCAGAAAAATAAATGCAAGTAATTATATAAGTTTAAGCAATTATGGAGGAGTATGTGACCAGTGTCCTAAAGAACATGGTATTCATGTTTCAAAAGGTTCATATAATGTTTTGAAATTTTTAAAAAATTTTCATATGAGTAAACTTTATAGATTAAATTTAAATGATGAAATAAAAAAGGAAATTGAGAGAGTAACAACATTTCTAATTAGTAATAATTATACAAGAAAGCCTAAAAGCTTAGAAATGTTAAAATATATTAAGGAGTGATCAGGTATGGAAAAAATAACATTAGAAAAAGTAGATATGATAAGAGAAAGAATGAATGTAACATATGAAAAGGCAAAGGAAGCTTTAGAAGCAAGTGATGGAGATGTATTAGATGCAATAATATATATTGAACAAGAAGAAAACAGAAAAGATGAAGAAGAAACTTATGATAATTTTGAAGATGAAATGAAAAATTTCATTTCTATGGATGAATTAAAAAATTACATTAAGGAAGTAATAGAAAAAGGAAATGTTACAAGAATAAAAATAAAAAAGGATGATAAAATAATAGCTGATATTCCAGTTAATGCAGGAGTGGCTGGTGCAATGATAGGAATAATAATTCCTCAGATTATGGCAGTAGCATTAATAACTGCATTAATAACTCAGATAACAATAGAAATAACAAAAGAAGATGGTTCAGTTGAAGTAGTAAATAAATATGTATCAAAAATGGCTGAAGATGTGAAGGAAAAGGCATCAGATATAGCTGATATGGTTAAAAACAAAGTAAACGAAGTAAGAAATAGTGATCCTATGAACATGAAGAAAAAGAGAAAAGAAGAAACAGAAAATGTTTATGAAGATTCTGATACAGTATATACTTATACAGTAAACTTTGAAGAAGAAGATAAAGAAAAAGAAGATTAATAAAATGTTGAAAAACAACATAAAGTAAGTTTTAAATAAGTATCTTAGAAATATTTAGTTAATTTATTTGAGTTTTCTGAAAATTTAGTCTAGTCAAAATGAAATTAAATGGTATAATTAGAGTGTAGTAAGAAATTTTATATGATTGACTAAATATTTCTTGTATTTATAGAAAGAGGGATAAGATGAATTTATCATCTAGACAGGAAGAAATAATCCGATTGGTTAAATCTCATGAACCAATAACAAGTGAGTCTTTAGCTGAAAGGCTTGGGGTTACAAGAGCAGCTTTAAGGGCTGATCTTGCTGTGCTGACCATGATAGGAATTCTTGCAGCAAGACCTAAAGTTGGATATGTTTATGTAGGAGAATCATCAAGCAGCATGGTTTATGAATATATAACCAAGATAAAAGTAAAGGAAATAATGTCTAAACCAATAACAGTCAATGAAGATACTATGGTGTATGATGCAATCGTATTCTTATTTTTAAACGATGTTGGGACATTATTCGTAGAAAATAATGGAGTTTTAACAGGAGCTATTTCAAGAAAAGATTTTTTAAAAATATCAATAGGAGGAACTGATATACATAAAGTTCCAGTAGGCGTTATAATGACAAGAATGCCAAATATAATTTGTGCACATGAAGATGATAACGCATATGATCTGGCAAAAAAAATTATTGAGCATGAAATAGATTGTATCCCCATTGTTAACGAATTTGTTAATAATCAGGGTAAAAACTGCATAAAAGTTATAGGCAAGGTTTCAAAAACCAATATAACAAAATTGTTTGTTAAGCTTGGGCCGACTCAAAAGTTATAAACTGGGTAACTACGAGCCATAAATGGATCGATAGTATATATATTTGAGAAATTATAATAGAGAGGGAGTATTGAAATG
>CAZLOP010000251.1:0-2665 GCA_964561205.1 uncultured Clostridium sp.
AAAATCATAAAAAAGTTTTAAAACTTGCAAAAGGATATTATGGTGGAAAAAGTAAGTTATTTAAAACTGCTAATGAATCTGTAATAAGAGCTTTAAGAAATGCATATGTTGGAAGAAAGAACAAGAAGAGAGATTACAGATCATTATGGATTGCTAGAATTAATGCAGCAGCTAGAATGAACGATATGAGCTATTCAAAATTCATGAATGGTTTAAAAGTTGCTGGAGTTAACATCAACAGAAAAATGTTATCTGAAATAGCAATAAATGATGCAAAAGCATTTGCTGAATTAGTAGCAGTTGCTAAAAAAGCTTTAAACGCTTAATAAGGAATGCGGCGAAAGCCGCATTTTTTGTATATTTTTTTACATTTTTTATATAAATTATATTGGAAGGTTTCCCCTAAGTTTTATTAAGGTGGTGACAAAATTTTATGGAGAAATATATTCGTAATGAAAAATTACATCCTGTTCAGATATTGGCTTTAGGTTTTATTTTGATTATATTCATAGGTTCAATTATTTTAAGTTTACCTATTTGCAGTTTGGATGGAACTGGAACTAAATATTTAGATTCTTTATTTACAGCAACTTCAGCTGTATGTGTAACAGGACTTGTAACTGTTGATACAGGAACTCATTTTAATACATTTGGTCATGTAATAATATTAATGCTTATTCAGACTGGTGGGCTTGGATTTATGTCTCTTGCAACATTTGCAGCAGTTTTGTTTGGGAAAAAGATAACTTTAAGAGATAGGCTTATAATGCAGGAATCAATAAATGCATTTAAAATTGAAGGGCTTGTAAGAATGGTTGAATATATTATAACATTTACGTTTATTGTTGAATTTATTGGAGCATTGCTGCTTATGCCTACATTTCTTTCACAATTTTCTTTTGGAAAAAGCCTGTTTTACAGCGTATTTCATTCTGTTTCTGCATTTTGTAATGCTGGGTTTGATTTAAACGGCAATTTTTCTAGTATTACTATGTATTCATCAAATTCATTTTTTATATTTGTTCTTAGTACACTTATTATAATTGGGGGTCTGGGCTTTTCTGTAATTATTGAATTGTTTTATTATAAGAGAACAAGAAAACTTTCAGTTAATTCAAAAATAGTTCTTGTAACAACAGGAATTCTGATAGTTGCTGGAACTGTTTTAATGTTCTTGTTTGAATATAATAATATGGCTACAATAGGCACCTTTTCTTTAAAGGATAAAATAGTAAATAGCTATTTTAATGCAGTAACCCCTAGAACAGCAGGATTTAATAGTGTATCTACAGATGGAATGACAATGGCAGGAAAGCTTCTTACTGTAATACTTATGTTTATAGGAGGTTCTTCAGGTTCTACAGCAGGTGGTATTAAAACGGCTACCTTTGGTATAATAATTCTTACTGTAATATGTGTGTTGAGAGGAAGAGAAGAAACAGAAGCATTTGGCAGAAAATTTTCAAAAGATATTATTTATAAAGCAATTACTTTGGTTACAATAGGGGTTATGTGGGTTATAATGGTTACAATGCTTTTGTCATTAATGGAGCCTGATGAACCATTTATTAATCTTCTTTATGAAGCATCTTCTGCCTTTGGAACGGCAGGTTTAACTACAGGAGTCACTCAGAAAATAGGAACTGTAAGTAAAATAATATTGATTATTACAATGTATATGGGAAGAGTGGGACCTCTTACTGTATTTTTTGCAATAGTAAAGAGCAGTAAAAAAAAGGGATATAAATATCCCGAAGGAAAAATATTAATTGGTTAAGGGAGTGAACTACAGTGACAAAAAAACAATTTCTTGTAATAGGTCTTGGTCGTTTTGGAACATCAATTGCAAAAACCATATACAGTCTTGGACATGATGTTCTTGTAATTGACAAGGATGAAGAAAAGATTCAGGATATAGCTGATTTTGTAACTCATGCAATGGTAATGGATGCAACTGATGAAGCAACATTAAAAAATGTGGGGATAAGAAACTTTGATGTGGCAATAGTAACAATAGGGACTAATATTCAGGCAAGTGTTATGGTTACACTTTTAATGAAGGAACTAGGAATTAATTATATAGTAGCAAAAGGAAATAGTGAAATGCATGCAAAGGTGCTTACAAAGATAGGAGCAGACAAAGTTATACTTCCAGAAAAGGATATGGCTGTGAGAGTGGCACATAATCTTGTATCATCAAATATCATTGATTATATTCAGCTTTCTAAAGATTATAGTATATTAGAAATTGAAGCTATAAAAGAATGGCATAATAAATCATTAAAGGAACTTGATATTAGAAAAAAATATGGAATAAATGTAGTAGCAATTAAAAGAAATGATGGAGTTAATGTGTCGCCTGCTGCAGAGGAAGTAATAAAGGAAGATGATATAGTGGTAGCATTAGGTTCAAGTAAAGAAATGAGAAGAATAGAAAGTGCTATAGCAAAACTGGGATAATACGAGGTGAAAAGTTTGGTATTTATTCAAAGCAAAGATAATACTCTTTTCAAAGAAACAAAAAAGTTAAAGGAAAGAAGAAACCGAAATAAATATAATAAGTATATAATAGAAGGCTTTAGATTAGTTGAGGAAGCTTTTAAATCTAAGATTGATATAGAATATATTATTATTACAGATGAATCTGATGAAAGATTTAACAAAT
>CAZLOP010000252.1:0-2643 GCA_964561205.1 uncultured Clostridium sp.
ATCAGATATTATAATAACAATCATATCTATACTTAAATAAAAAACTATGGCTGTGTCATGGAAAGTGCAGCTTTCCCATATAAATAAAAAAGTAAGAAAGTTAGCAAGTCCATCCTGCACAGGTGGAACTGCTTTGCTTTCTTACTTTTTTTACCTTGCTGCATGCAATGCCATAAAATCACAAAAGTTGGACCATGTAATGAGTACAACTTAACTCCTTATAATAGAAAACTATGAATATCCTCTATCTGATGATTTTATTTCATAAATCATGAAATATCACCACACCTGTAAAACAAAACATTAACTTTAAGCCTGTACATTTCGGAAAACATTGTTTCCCGAAGTATGCAATCCCCTTGTGGGATTGTTTATTTTGGGAAACGTTATGTTGTTCCGTAAGTGTACAGGCTTCTCGTCGACGTTAGTCAGCTATCATCTGACTATTCTTCTTTTAATTTATTATCTTTCTCTTCTGTTATTACTTTATATTTATGGTACATCATAAATAATAATGCTGCATTCAAAACAATTATTATTCCATATATTCTTAATATCCAAATACCAATATTATAAATGCAGTTCCAATAATCAATATTCAAAATAACACCACTTTCTATCTTAACTTATTATTTTAAATATTGCCTTTATTTAAATATTTTAAACATTCTTTAACTTTTTCTATAATCCTTCTTTTTCAACCATATATACATTATGTAAGGGATATGAACGTATTCCTGTAGAATATGGGCTATAAATCCAGGCTTATTTTTGGCTGAGATTTATATTCCAGTGAAAGGAGGAATTTTTAATGGCATTAAGCAAAGTATTAAACTCAACTTCATTAATAATTGAAGTTGAAAATGGTGTTGATGCATCTAGTGATCCTAAATACACAAAGAAAACTTTTGGCAATGTCAGCAGCTCTGCTGAACTCCAAAACATCTATGATGTTGCCCAGGGCATCAAAAATGTATTGAATGCAAGTACTGGTGAAACATTAATTTCTACAGTATCTTCAATAATCAATGCTTAGTATTACTCTTTAATTTACTTTTCATGAAAGGAGGAATTTATTAATGGAATACATCTTATCTATGGTATTCACAACTAGCGGAGGTAAGAAAACAACTATAAGTATTAACACTGTTAAACCTGATCTTACTAAGTAACAGATTTTTACTCTTATGGACCTTATCATCCAAAAAGATGTCTTCTCAACTGATTCTGGTAATTTAGTTGGCAAAGACAGTGCTCAGCTTACTGAGAGAAAAGTTACTAAATTTGAAGTAGCTTAACCCAAAATTCTGGTGAACTTTATTATTGGTTCACCAGAATTTTTTACACTTATTTGCAATTAAACAAGCCAGCTGTATATCAGCTGGCTATTAATTAATTCATTATCTGTTTTTTCAGTTCTTCTATTTCATCAAGTGTAAGTCCTGTACCTTTTGCAACTATTGTATCAGATATTCCCATTTTCAATAAATTAACGGCAGTTTTCTTTACTCCTTCCTCTCGTACTTGCTCTCTGCCTTTCTGCTCATAATATTTTTGTCTTATTTGATCTACAGTCATACGTACAGCACCTCCTTTTTCCCTTTTATATTCTTCATATTTATTTTCAAGTTCTTTATCCTGAATTAAAAATAAATATTCAAGAAAATCTGCCAATGCTTTTATCTGCTCTTCATTTTTAACCTTATCATATTTTATAAGTTCTTCTGCAAGTTTTATTTTTGCATTATAAATGTCTCTGTCATCAGGTTTTGTGTGAAGAAAAACCTTTGCCATCATAAATACCAGTTTTAAAGGATTTTCATCACTAATTTTATTTAAATCAAGCTTTTCTATATCTATTGTTCTAAAATTATATGTTAGTATTTCGCTTTTATCTTTATTTTTATACCTGAATTTATCCCATATTCGATAAAAATATCGGAACATTCTTTCACCAAAAATATCTTCATCATTGCTATAACTCTGCACTTCTACATGAATAAATAATATTTTGCTGTTATTATCTTTTAACCTCACCTTTATAATTTTATCTGATATTATTTTTTCAGCGCTGTCTTTATCAAATATTTCTCTTTGTATTTCTGAAAGTTCAAGATCAAGACTTTCTGTCCCAATTTCCCAGTCTATGTCATTAAATATCTCTGGAAATAAAACTTCCACTACTTCTGTTTCGAAGGCTTCAAGAATTGTTTTCCAGGCTGCATCATAATCATGTTTTTTTGACAATTATCTTAACCTCCATAATAACATTGTATATTTAAATTATATCCCATTTTATTCTTTTCATAAACTACTTTTAATTTATTTTTTAAATTATTTCATTACGCCTTTGACAGCAATACTGTCTATTCTAATAATGCTGACAGCTTATTATTTGACTATTATAGAATTGTTGTAATAAATAAATTGGACTTTGAGTCAATATTTAATAGATAATTGAAAAACAAATTCTAAATTATACGCAAAAAGGACTATTCTATAATTTACTTAATTCAAGCCTTATTCTATCCCACTGTAGATTGTTATACATTCTTCACATTATCCTTTAACTTCTAAAAGCATCTTTCTTTTACATCCAGGAAATCCTTTATATTTCATTTATTTCTCCTTATAATAAAATCA
>CAZLOP010000253.1:0-2626 GCA_964561205.1 uncultured Clostridium sp.
CAGCAGCTAATATAAAATCAGGTGGAAAATCACCAATTGCAGGTATAGTTCATGCTGTTACAATATTGTTTACTATGCTTTTATTAATGCCTTTAGCAAAGATGATTCCAATGACTACTTTATCAGCTATATTAATAGTAGTTGCATATAATATGAGTGGATGGAGAACTTTTAAAGAACTTTTAAAAGCACCAAAGAGTGATATCATTGTTCTATTAGTTACATTTGGATGTACAGTTATATTTGATTTAGTTGTAGCAATTGGTGTAGGAATGGTAATGACAATGGCATTATTTATGAAGAGAGTAAGCGAAACTACACAAATAAGAGATTTAGTTTATGAAGAAGTGTTTGATGACAGATTAACTAAATTATTAGAAGATTCTCATGGAAAAATAAGCATTTATCAAGTAAATGGACCAATGTTTTTTGGTGTTGTTCAAGAATTTATAAAAAAGACTAAAGAATTAAATGCATCAACAGAAGTAGTAATTTTGGATATGAGACATACCCATGCAGTAGATGCCACAGCAGTAGATGCTATGAGTAAGCTGTTAAATCAATGTAAAAAGCTGAAAATAAAATTGTATCTTACTCATTTACAAGAACAGCCAGTTAAAGTTTTAAACAGAATGGGATTTGTTAATGAATTAGGCGAAGATGGAATATTTGAGACAAAAACTGATGCAATAGAAAATGCATATGATTATGTGCAGCAATTAATAGAATAAGTTAAGGTATATTTATAACATTAACTGCAAATAATATTATCACTTAGAAAAAAGGAGGTAGTTATTATGTCAGTTAATGAATGTATAAAATGTACAGTTAATAGCTGCAAATATCATGCAGATGAAAAAAATTATTGTACTTTAGAAGCAATTCAAGTTGGAACACATGAACACAATCCAGAACAAAAAGAATGCACAGATTGTAATTCATTTGAATTGAAATAGCATTAATAAGATGAATGGGGCTATCGCATTAATTTGTGGTAGCTTCTTTTTGTTCTCTAAATATAGAATTTTAATAAATAAAAAGTAATAGGTAATAAAATTCTAATTATATATAAATTGTATTTAATAAGCTATAATTAAAGTGACAATAATAAGAAAGGTGTGCTGTTTCTTTGGAAAATGGATGGGAAAGAACATTACCATATATAAATATAGAAAAAAATATAATACAAAAACTATTCCAGGGAATATTGTATCCTGAACAAATAAAGAATATTACATTAATAGATGAAGGGTGCAGAACTACTAATTACATTATAGATAGTGTGTTTAATAAAAAATTTATATTAAAAATATTTTATGAACAGAAGCAGAGCTATGAAAAAGAAATGCAACTTCAATTACAGTTGTCTAAATATATTCCTTTACCTAAAATATATAAATTTTCTAAATCTAATTATATAAATGACAGAGAATATATTATCTATGAATTCATTGAAGGACAGACCTTAAGCAGTTATATTCAAAATGGAAATGGTATTACAGAAAGTTTCTTAATACAGTCAGCAGATGCTTTAGCATATCTGCACAAAGTTGAATATAATTCTATTGGTTTTTTGAATGATAAATTAGAAATTAAAGAAGAATTACCTCCATTACATAGTTGGTATAGTTTATTTTTAGAAGATAAAGCAGGCATGAAAATAGGCAGAAAATTAAAAAATAGAATTCTATGTGCAGCTGATAAATATAAAAGCAGCATTGACCTTTTAGATAAATCATCAAGGTTAGTTCATGGTGATTTTCAAGGTACTAATATTTTAGTTAATAATAATGGAGATCTTTGCGGCATATTAGATTGGGAGTTTTGTATGGCTGGTCATCCAATAGCAGATATTGGACAATTCTTTAGATATAATAATTATAGCGCAGAATATATACAGTCTTTTGAACAAGAATATAATGCAAAATCTACATATAAACTTCCTGATAAGTGGTATAAAATTAGTAAGCTTAGAGATATGGTAAATGTAATACAGTTATTAAATAATGATATAAAGATGCCAGTTAAAGAAAGAGAACTTTTACAAATAATACATAGGAATTTAGAAATGTTAGAAGAATAATCTATCTATCAATAAGCCAAATTTAAATAAAAATAATATAATTATTGAAAATTAACATATAGGAAAATTTTTAATACAATAATTATGTGAAAAAGTATTTATTGGAGGCATAAATGTTTGGTTTTTTCCGTTTTCAAGGAATGTCCATGTTTACCAGTGGAACGTTTCGAATGATTGATGGAATGGTGGATACATTTTTTCAAAATATAAATTCTATGGACATTCCTGAATTTAAAGCTAATGAAGAGGAATATTATGATGAATCTGATACAAATGTAGATGATATTATAAGATTTCAAGCATTTAATGATATGTATATATTATCTATTAAATTACAGGGAGTAAATTTAAAAGAATTAAGCATTAAATATGAAAATGATATTATTAATATTAATTTAAATAGAATTGAAGAGTCTCAAAATTATTATTATATGAATAACAAGGTAAAAAGACACTATCATAAAATATTTGATAATATTGAGCAGATTGATACAGATAAGTTATTTAAAAGTATAGATAATGGATATCTTATGATAACAATGC
>CAZLOP010000254.1:0-2621 GCA_964561205.1 uncultured Clostridium sp.
AGCTGATAACTCCTCCAATAACCATTACTTGAAGTACAATACCTGCATTCCAAGGATCAGCTAAAGAATTTAAAGCTCTTTGAATAAAATCTAAAAATGACTGAACTAATGCCATAATTGGATTATTGCTTCCAATCTGAAGTAAAAAACATCCTGATAAAGCCCCTAAAAATAATGATATTACTACATTCTTTGTAATAAATGCTAATGCAATTGCAACAAGTGGTGGAAGTATTGTCCATATTCCGAACTTATTAGCATTAACCTGTGCAGCATCTTCTGCTGCAAAAACTGTTTTACATGAAATTACAAACATCATTAATGTTAATAAAAACACATACTTCTTCTTAAAATTTGTCATGTATAAAATTCCCCCCATTTTATTGTGATAAATCAAAGATAGAAATAAAATATAATCATTCTGCAATAGTACTTAGAATACATTAAAACATTTAATATTGCAACATATTATTTAATTTTTTGATAAATAATTAAAATTTTAACCTTTTACCTATTTATTTTTCATAAAATTTTCTATATCAGATACTTCTTTTATCATGTTTTTAGTTAAAACTTCACATCCATTTTCAGTTACTAAAACATCATCTTCTATCCTTATTCCAATACCTTCTTCTGAATTATATATTCCTGGTTCAACAGTAAAAACCATGCCGGGTTTAAAAGTAAATTTTCTCCCCTGTGGCTCTAAATCATGTGTATCAAGACCAAGATTATGTCCTATACTGTGCCAGTAATATTTTCCTACATCCTCTTTTTTGCTAATCATTCCAAGGTTAATACATTCCTGTGCTATTAAATCTTTTGACCATGCATTTAACTCCTGATAATCAACTCCAGGTTGTATTTTCTCAATTACTGCCTTATTTACTCTTAAAACAGCTTCATATACTTCTCTTTGTCTTTCTGTAAATTTCCCATTAGCAGGGAATGTTCTTGTTATATCTGCATTATATAGATTCCATGATGCCCCTAAATCAAATAAAATTAAGTCATTATCTTTTATTTCCGAATTATTAGCTACATAATGAAGTGTAGCTGCGTTTTTTCCTGCTGCTGCTATTGTGGTAAATGCTAAATCTTTAGCACCTCTTTTTTTACATTCAAAATCAAAATATGCTTCAAGCTCATATTCCTTCATTCCTGGCTTGGAATTTCTCATAAGAGATTCTACACCTTTCACAGTTATATCAATGGCCTTCTTCATTTCATCTATTTCTTCACTGCTTTTTATCATTCTTAGTGGAATAATTTTTCCTGCCATATTTTTTATAACTATCTGAGGGTATTTATTTTTAATATAAGCAGAAAATTTTACTGCTGGAGAATCTTCCTCATCAAGTATTTCCTTATTTAAATCCAAGTATAAATTTATTTGTTCCATTCCATTAAAACATCTATTTAAATATGTTGAAAATTCATTCATATATGATACATCATCAATTCCAGAGATTTCTTTTCCTTCACTGTCTCTTAATGTTTTTCCATTCCACATTTCTTTATTTAAATCTATTTCTTTTAAAAATAATTTTTCTTTTGTTTCAGTATTTAATTTTGTGAAAACAGCAGCATGTTCTGGTTCTTGTATTCCTGTTAAATAGTAAAAATTTCTGTTAGGTGAAAAAGGATATAATTCATCTCCTGTCTTTTTAGGTGCTTTTCCTGCAAAAACAACCACTACTGAATTATTATCTATTGATTCCATTAAATTTTTTCTATTATTAATATGTACTATTTTATCCATATTTCTTCTCCTTATGTTTATTTAGTTTAATTATAATTTAATCTTATTATACTACCAAACTTAAATATTAATTACCCATCATAATTATTCTTTATATATTTTAACTAAAAATATAAGGATCTGTCGCATTAAATATGTTCTATATCTTTAGTATTTATATAAATCAGAATTTGACGAATTAAACTAAGAACTAAAAGCTAAGAACTAAAAACGGCGGTAGATTTTGCACGGCAAAATCAATGCAATAATATAATAAAAAATCTGGAAGATTTTTCTCCAAAACTCTTAGTTCTTAGTTTTTAGTTCTTACTTAATATCGTTAAATTCTGATTTGTCAAAGAAAAAGAAACTGTTCACTAATTATTTAGTGCACAACCCCTTTTAAATTTTCAGATGTGACACAAAAAGAAATTCACCACAAAAACAGCCATTAATATTGCTGTTATATCTGCAAATACTGCTGCCCATAAGGTATGACGTATCTTTTTCACTTTAACAGCGCCAAAATAAACTGTTATAGTATAAAAAATAGTTTCTGTAGTTCCCATAATTACAGATGCAATAAGTCCTATTCTGGTATCTGGTCCAAAATTTTTTATTATATCTGTAAAAATACCAATTGCACCACTGCCAGACAATGGCTTTATTATAACCAGTGGTATTATTTCTTTAGGCAGACCTATTAAATTGACTATAGGACTTAATAAATGATTCAAAACATCCATAAGTTCTGCTTCTCTAAAAATCTGAACTGCTATTATCATTGCAAGTATATATGGAAAAATTCTTTTTACAACATCAAGGCCTTCTTTAGCTCCTTCAATAAACCATTCATATACTTTTTTTCCCTTTATCATTC
>CAZLOP010000255.1:0-2621 GCA_964561205.1 uncultured Clostridium sp.
ATGCTTGATTAGCTTTACTTAATATTGCACTGCTTTCTCTTAAAACATATTTTATATCCCCTTTATACATAGTTATAATGTTTCTTCTTTGAGAAATAGCTATAACTATTTTATTTGTCTGTTTTGCTACCCTGTGTGCAGTTCTATGTCTTGTTCCAGTTTCATAAGTAGGTATTTGCGAATCGGGAATAAGTTGTGCATTGGCACGGACAATTCTTTTTAAATCTTCAGATATTACAATTGCTCCATCCATTTTTGCAAGTTCATATACATATGATGGTGTATATTCTGCATTAATTGTAAAACCACCATCTACAATTTTCATTACTTCTTCTGAGTCACTTATAACAACTAATCCTCCAGTTTTAGCTCTAAGAATGTTTTCTATTCCTTCTCTTAGCTGTGTTCCTGGACAAATTATCTTTAATATTTTTTTTATTCCAGTTTCCTTCTTTAATCTCATAGACTCACCCCTCTTCCTTTTATCGCATCTCTAAATTCTATGATACTATATTAATATTAATCTCTCAATGCTATTTTTTTATAATTCTATTTAAAAACATTAATAATTACATCCATTAATGTTTTCAATTCCTTAACTTTTATTTTTGAAAATTTATGTCCATATCCTAAGGCATCTTTTGCGACATAAACTTCCTTAAATCCCATTCTTTCTAATTCCTTTATTCTGCTTTCTAATGATGGAACTTTCTTTAATTCACCAGTTAATCCTACATCAGCTATAAAGGCTGTTGTTGAGCTAATTCCAGCCTGCTTTACTGAAGATACTATGCTCATTATTACTGCAAGATTAATTCCTTGCTCACGTATTTTAATTCCTCCTGTAGTTTTTATAATTACATTTTTATCATATAAATTTATGTTACCTCTTTGCTCTAATATTGATATAAGAGTATTTAATTTATCTTTTCCTAACGTTTCACCTATTCTTGTTGGATATGGTGTAAAACTTTTAGAAACTAAACTTTCTATTTCTGTGATTATTGATCTTGTTCCCTCTTTAATAACTGCTAAAGCACATCCAGAAACTACTTCATTTTCATCACGCTTAGTCATAAAATACTCTGAAGGATTATCTATTGATAATATTCCTCTATCACTCATTTCAAAGAATCCATTTTCTATTCCTCCAAATCTATTTTTTGAACTTACAAGTACACGTATATTTTCTTCATTATCATCTTCAACAATTAATACTGTATCAACAAGATGTTCAAGTGCTCTTAAGCCTGCTAATTCATCATTTTTAGTCATTTGTCCTACTATAATTATTGCTCGTGGTCTTTTTTCATCTTTTGCAATTTGTAATAGCTTATTGGCACATTCCATAGTCTGTGTTGGAGATCCAGCTCTTGCTGGCAGTGCTTCATCCATAGTAAATGTCTGAATACTATCTATAATAACTAAATCAGGATCAATTTCATTAATTGATACATCCACACTATCAAGACTATTTTCTTGCATTACCCAAATATTTTCATGAATTCTATCTAAAATTCTATCAGCCCTTGCTTTAATTTGAGTTTCACTTTCTTCTCCTGATGCATAAATAACTTTCATACCTTGTTTTGCAACTTCGTTAGATATCTCTAATAATAATGTAGATTTTCCTGCTCCTGGACGTGCAGTAATTATTGTTATAGAATCTTTTACAATTCCTCCACCCATTACTCTGTCAAATTCATTTATACCTGTAATAATTCTATCGCTTTTATTAGCCACTATAGTATTTAATTTCTTTAAGGTTACCTGTTTTGTTCTTTTAGATGCAGAATTTCCTTTTGAAACTTCAGTAATTTCTTCTTTTAATGTATTCCAGCTATTACATGAAGGACATTTACCTAACCACTTTATACTTTCAAAATTACAATTTTCACATATATATACTGTTTTCTTTTTCATATACAAGCTCCTCTGGGTATAACATTTTTGTTAGTGTTAAGTTTTTTGCATACTTAATCATTATATTACAAATACTATTTTATAAATATTAATATTATAAGGATGTGTTAGCATGATTGATCAAAAATATTTAAAAAACATATCTACTGCCAATAGTAGTACACTTCATGAATATACAAATCAACATATATATGATTTACCATATTCTGAAAATGAATTTAATAATTTATTATATAATTCAAATTTAAATCAAAGCAATATCATAAAATAATCATTAAATAAGGGATATATAGCCAAATCCCTATATATCCCCTATTTCATTAATTAATCAATTTTATTAAATACAAGTTTATCATCTGTCTCGCTAACTCGCAACTTATCACCAATTTTAATATTTCCACTTAATATTTCTTCACTTAATCTATCTTCTACCTCTTTTACAATTATCCTTTTTAATGGACGTGCACCATAATTTGTATCTATTCCTTTACTTAATAGATATTTCTTACTATTTTCCGCAAAATCTAGATATATGTTTTTCTCTTTAAGCCTGTTAGCAATAGACTCAAGCAATAAATCCATTACTTTATCTAAATCCTCATCATTTAATTTATGGAAAACTATTATATCATCACTTCTATTTAAGAATTCTGGTTTAAATTTATCTTTTAATTCTTCTAATACATTCTCTTTCATTT